>NZ_QUGH01000015.1:0-645 GCF_003478985.1 Ruminococcus sp. AF20-12LB
AAGGATATTTCCGTTTAGTGCATTGGTCGTATATGAATTTCTTGCATGCTTCTTTGATTTATAACGTGGAAATCCGCAGGCTGGTTCCCGAAAAAACTTCCGGAACGCACTTTCCAGATGCAGCTGCGCATTCGCCAGGGCAAGGGAATCCACCTCTTTCAGCCATGGATATTCCTTTTTATATCCGGCCGGTGTGTTCCGGAGCATCTTTTTTTCTTTCTGGTAATAGCTGATCTTATCTGCAAGCATCTGGTTATAGATAAAGCGGCTGCAGCCGATTGTTTGCTCTATCTGAACTCTCTGCTCTTTATTTGGATAGATCCTTATTTTTACGGCGCGGTTCATTCTTCTCACCCTGGCTTTCTATATACTGCCGTATCGTTTCAATCGTTGCTCCGCCTGCACTGAGCAGACAGAAGATCTGACTCCAGAATGCATCTTTCATGGTCTAACTCCATTATATTTATCATCCTTTTTCTTATACCGACAGATATGTATTTATGAACTAATTGTTCTTTTTTCAGTATACTACATCAGGGAAGGGAGAACAAGTGTTTCTTTTATACTATAGAGATTTTTTTGAGCAGATATGATCAGATGTGCAATTCATCTCACCACCTGAAGAGGTGGGAGAATTCTTGCTAC
>NZ_QUGH01000015.1:655-77379 GCF_003478985.1 Ruminococcus sp. AF20-12LB
ATGTGCAATTCATCTCACCACCTGAAGAGGTGGGAGAATTCTTGCTACATTTGTTAAAACGAATACGAGAAAACTCGAAATCCGAACCATCACACTGCCCGGAACTCCGGGATATCCGCTGAAAATATGCGCCATAGCATCCATCAGCAATAACAGAGAAGCAAAACTCTCCATCAGGATAAGATACCGACGCTTTTCCCTGTCATAATTACTGCTCAGAAATATACATAATGTAGCTATGGCACAAAATGCACATCCCCATATAAGTATCGCTACCTGCAGTACTTTATCATCCGGCATAAAAAACACTCCTCACATTCGTCACTTACAATAAGTATTGCACTTTACCGTGTAAAAGTCAACCTTTCAAAAAAATCCCAAAGTATTTCTACTCCGGGATTTTTTTCAGTTCTGATAAAATTTTAATTTCCACATCCTTTTCATTTCGCACTCCACGGCCTGCTACTACCAGAACATTCTCTTCCTCAAGGCTCTTTACCTTATCAATGACCCTGGATGATAGAATCATGATCCTGGAATCTGCCATTTTTTCGTTTACTGGAATAAGGTTGTCCTAAATTCTTTATTGCCAACGCCTACTACTTCCTCTGCCATTTTCTTATTGCGCCCGTAATTTTTTATTATTATAATCTGAACATGGGTGCTACCATAACGGTAGGCGGTTAGTTCTTCTCCAGAGGGACTATGGTCTACACTCCGTTACGGTCGGTGCTAAACGAGTGCCACCGGCACTCAGCACCCCTCTGATTACATAGAAACCCGAAAGGGAATCCACTGGAAAGGAGGGCTAAGCCATGAGTATTATTGACTTCATAGCTGTGGTTAGCTTCGGCTTAACCTGCTTTGGTCTTGGATATACCTTTGGCAAAGATAATAATAAATCACAAAAATAACCGCCCCAGCCTGCAAACTAAGCGGTTATCTTTGATATCTTAATAGTAAAACGTACTAACCGTCTATCGGTAGCACTCTATTTCTAAAATCATATTATCACGCATCTGTGAAAATGTCAAAAAGTTCTTTTTCCATAGTATGTAATACGAATTTGAAAAGTTACTGTTCACTCCGTTCTCAGTAACACGCTTCGCGATGCACAGAATTTATGCTGATCGCATAAATTCGCGCAGTATGTCTCTGGTTGTCTGTGACCTTCGCTCACAAAAAACACCTCGCGGAACATTACCAGTGAACAGTAACTTTGAAAATACTTATAAGCCGAAAAAATGCACCAGTACCAGCTTGAGCACAGCAGCTCCACCAAAAGCAACAACTGCAGTTACAACTAATTGCATAGGTTTTGGGAAATTTTCGAACACAAAAACTTTCCTACTCTTGCTCCGCACCTTGCTTAAAGATCCTGTCGTAAATGCTGCCATCATTATGACTGACACAGATACCAAGGTCTCACAATAGCCGGCAAGCTTTCCTAACACATCATTATACATATATGCACCTGTTTCATGCAGAATCCAGTATAGAACCAATGCACAAACTCCCATGACACTTTGGAGCTTCATTTCTTTAAAAATCTTCTCTTTCTCTGTAGTTGCATAATCTGACATTGTTTTAGCAATTTTTCTTTCTTCTTCGTTCATCATCTCGCTTTTCCTTTCCCCACTGATAATCTCCGGAATACTGATATCATAATAATCTGCAATATCCACAAGAATACTGATATCCGGCATATTGTTTCCCGTTTCCCTTAATTAAAGATATTGTTGGGTAAAAAAGAAAGGTCAGTCGATTTTGCCAATGAAGCGGTAGTAGATTTCTACTTCCTGCTCACGGCTTCCGTCCTCGCCCTTGACAGCTTCGTGGACGGTTATTTTTTCAATTAGAGTGTTCAGAAGTTCGGCGGTCAGCTCCACAGGGTTGACATACTGTTTCATCAGGGCAATCCACTTTTCAGCGTCCGCTGCGGTCTGTACGGCGGCTTCCATCGTTTCGTGAAGCTGCCTTATTTTTGTTTCAAGCTCCTTTTGCTCGTTCTGGTACTTCTCGGACAGCATATTGAAGTTATACTCGGTTATGCGTCCGGCAGACCAGTCCTCATACATTTTAGCAAACAGCCCGTCAACCTCGGCTTTACGCTTCTCTGCCTTTTTCAGCTCCGCAGCCTGCTTTTTCTTCGCAGAGTTTCTTTCCCTGTCGCTGGCATTGAGCAGCCGTTTCAGCAGCTTGTCCTCGTCTTTCTGTACCATCATAGACCAGTATTGCAGTCTTGCAAGCACATAGGCATACAGTACATCATAGCGGATATAGTGCATGGAACACTGGCGTAATCCCTGTCCGTACTTACTGCAATGGTAGTGTGCATAGGGATTTTTGTTCTGGCTGTTTACACCATAAGCCAATGACCATCCGCAGTCCGCACATTTTACCAGCCCGGAAAATATCTGCGTTGTGCCATTCTTCTGTCGCCTGCGTCTGCTTGCAATCAGCTCCTGAACTTTTTGGAACACTTCTTCGGAAATGATGGCTTCGTGGGTATTTTCCACACGATACCATTCTTCTTGCGGCTTCCGCACCTTTTTCTTGTTCTTGAATGAAATGTTGCTCTGCTTGTTGTGAACGCTGTGACCGATGTAGGTTTCCTCTTTCAAAATGCTCTTGACCTGTGCAATCGTCCACGCATAGGCTTTTTCTGCGGGCGCACCGGCGTAGATATTGGCGAAAGTCCCGTATCTTTCATAGTTCAGCCAGCCGGGGGTAGGTACTTTCTCCTCCACCAGAATCCGTGTAATGCTGGCGGCTCCACGCCCGTGTACGGCAAGGTCAAAAATCTTCTCTACAATCCAGCGCGTTTCCGGGTCGATCAGAAGATGACCTTTTTTGTCCGGGTCTTTTACATAGCCCAGTGGTGCATAGGCTCCATAGTGTGCGCCATTGGCAAATCTTGTGTGCATGGCAGCCTTGACCTTTTTGCTGGTCTGTCGGGCGTGCATTTCATTCAGGATGTTTAAGAACGGGGCAAGCTCGCTTTCTCCGTTGATGGTGTCCACATTGTCATTGATGGCAATGTAGCGTACTCCCTTGCTGGGGAAATAGATTTCCGTGTACTGACCGGTCAGGATATAGTTTCTTCCCAGACGGGATAAGTCCTTTGTGACAACGCAGTTGATTTTCCCGTCCTCGATGTCATCAATCATCCTTTGGAAACTTGGACGCTCGAAATTTGTCCCGCTCCATCCGTCGTCAATGTACTCGTCTACAACAGTCAGCCCATGCTCTGCGGCATACTGCCTAAGCATCATGCGCTGGGTCTGGATACTGCCGCTTTCCCCCTGTAATTCATCGTCACGGCTCAATCTCAAATATAGTGCAGTGTTATAAATCGTTGTATTGTATGGTTGTTTCACGGTTAAAAATCCTCCTTCTAAAAGAAACAACCCACGCTTATACAATACTCGCTGGTACAAGTATATCATAAGCGTGGGCTGATTGACAGTCGTTATTCCGTATTTTTTCAGGAAGCGGCGGCAGCGTGCTGGATCACATCTTCCAGCAGACTGTCAAGCGGCTTCCCATCCTGTGCGAAATGCTCCGATACCTTGATACGGACTTTCCCCATGACAAAATACTGGGTGCCGTCTTTTTCGGTAAGCAGGGTGCCGCTGTTTTTGTTATTGCTCTCGTTTTTGTTTTTTGCCATAGGCAGTTACCTCCATAAATGAAATATGCCCGACAAGGGAATGTCAGGCAGGTGTACAGCCGCAGACTGTCTCCATGTCAACCAAACCGTGTCAACCGGCAGAAAAGACTTTGAAAACAATCCATAGGCGCTCTATGATTACTTTTTACTTTTTCTTTGATTTCTTGGTTGACATGGTTGACAAAGGAGAGAAATGCCCCAAATATCAGGCTTTTCCCCGTCAACCGGCTGTCAACCGAAGCGTCAACCAAACTGTCAACCGGTGGCTTTTCAGAATGGCAGTTCCATTTGCCGGGCTTCTTCTTCCGTGATTTCCTGAAAACCGTCCCCCTCCGGCGGAGCTTGGTTGACACGCTCCCAACCTTTTTGAGAACCGTATTTCTTATACCGCTTCGGGCTTTTGTAGGCTGCCCAGCCCTGTATGATGCCGCCCGCAATGCCGGTATTCATAATCTCGCAGATTGCCCGTGTCTCCCAGTCTGCCGGGGAATTTAAGTTCCCCAGCGCTTCCTCATAAAGCTGCTTGGAGCATACCCTGTCGCCGGTGTAGTCCTCCAAATAGGCGTAGATCATGCCAGCCTGTGTGTCCTCCTGCATGAAGTCCTGCTGGTGGGCGTTCAGGTATCGGTTCATTTCCATGCTGAATGACAGCTTATACTTCCCACTGCGGTAAACCGTCATGGCTTCCGCCCACATCTGTTCGATATACGCCCTCGCCGCCGCTTCATCGTCCAGTATGTGAACCTCCGCCCGTTCCGGGTACACCGTCACGGGGAGAAAGCGCCGGTTGCCGGTGCGGTCACGGGGTAAAAAGTCCTGCCGGTTGGTCGTCCCTCCGAATACACATTGCCGCAGCCGGTCTGCCGGATGTGTCTCATACGGCACTTTGTAGGTTTCTTTCTGGCGGCTTAAGAATGACTTGATTTCCTCAATACTCTTGGCGTTGGCTGTGGCGATCATCTCCGACATCTCGATAATCCAATGCCCTTGCAGCTTGCGGTACACATTTTCATCGTCCAGCTTCTTCAAATCGTCTGAAAACCATTCGTCCCTGCCTGCCAGCATCCGGAAAAAGGTAGATTTCCCGGCTCCCTGACCACCAACCAGACAGAGCATGACCTCAAACTTGCTCCCCGGTCTGAATACACGCCGGATGGCTCCCATCAGGAACAGTTTCAAGGCTTCATAAGTGTATTCGTCCGTATCGGCTCCCAGAAAGTGATGCAGGGCGTAACGGATGCGCTCTGTGCCGTCCCATTGCAGGCTGTTCAGGTAATCCCTGACCGGATGGTAGCGGTTTTCATTGGCAACAATCTTGATGGCGCTCTGCACCTTTTTCTCGCTGGTAAGCCCGTAGTTTTCTTCCAGATACAAAAGCAGGTAGTTCATGTCCATGTCGGTCAGCGTGGTACTGGTGCGCTCCCAGCCCAGCGGCTTCACAATGTCAATCTGCTCCGTCAAAAGGTTCAGGCGCAGCGCCCCACGAAACAGCGGGTCACGCTGGAACACCGTCAGGCAGTTTCGGATGCTGTTCTTCACGCCGCCTTTCTGCGTCCCCTCTAATGTCTCCCGGATTTCTGCCGGTGTCTGCGCCGGTTCCATTGTGTCCATCGTCCTTTTGACCGCTTCCTGCGTTTCCGGCGGCAAGCTCTGAAATTCGCTGTTCAAGCCGCAGCACCTCCTTTCCCTGTGCGGCGATCAATGCCGCTTTTTCTTCTATTTCTCCGTATAACAAAATATCCAAAAGGTATTCTGTGTAGCTTATCCTCTGCAACGCTTCCGCAAAAAGAGGATGCCAGATGGCATCCTGCGGCTGTGGGGCGTATGCTGTTTTCCAATGCTCCAGCAGGCGCAGATAATCGCATAGCACCCGGAAACAATACCGTTCCGTTTCCTGAAATCTCTGCTCCGCTGATTTTTGTCGAGACTGTGACCTGTTGTGACGCTTCCTATCTGGCGGCGCATTGCCGGATTTCTCATAGGAAACGCCGAAGTCCTCCGCAAGCCTGACCGCAGCTTCCCGTTTCCCCAATCCATGCAGCAAAGCGGCAAAGTCGATCACATCCCCGGAAGCCCCGCAACCGAAGCAGTAAAAGCGGCTGTCCACTTTCATGCTGGGCATGCGGTCATTGTGGAATGGACAGCAGACCATGCCGTTTCTCCCCACCCGGATTCCATAGAATGAAGCAGCCTGCCGGGTGGTAACAGACTGTTTCACCGCTTCAAATACATTCAAATGCTCCCTCCATAAAAATGCCGGTAGCGGTAAAGCTGCCGGTTATGTCATAGCTCCATCTCGTGTTTCTTTCTCTGTACTTCCTGTGGCTGCTCCCTCCGGCGCAGTGCGGTATCTACGGCGTTCTGCACCTGCCGCAGCCGTATGACTTCCTCCCGGAGCGGCTTGTGCTGCGGAGACAGTTCGGCATACTCTGTTTTTAACTGTGCGTATTCCTGTTTCCATGCTTTCAGGGCAATGGGTTTTCCGTCCAGTTTTTCTTTCAGAATACGGCGGGCAGCATAAAACAGCCGTAACTCCGCATCGTGGGATGTTTCAAATTTCTCCCTCTGTTTCTTAAACTTGATATTGTTCAATTCCGTATGAACAGGTTTTAGCCGCTGGTAATTCTCGCCCTCCCGTATCAATTCCTGCAATTCCTTTATCCGGGCAGATTTCTTTTTCATGGAGCCGCTTAATGCTTCAAATTCTTCACTGACAGAGGAAAGACGCTCCTGCAAATCCTCTAATGTGAGCAGCTTGTTTTCCGTCAGATAATTGACGGCTTCGGCAAACTGTTTTAAGTTTCCGGTTCTGGCTTTATTGCTCCATGCCCCTGCGTTGCGCTGGTTGTAATAAGCGATCAGCAGGTCGGCAAGGTTCGGTGTCTGCGGTTTGGAAAGTTCTTCTTTTACCTCTGCCATCCAGACAAACAGGGCTTTGATCTTCTTCCTCACATCCTGCATGAGCCGGTTGGTGGCTTTAATCCAGCGGTTCAGTTCCCCTTTCTCGGTGCGGATGCCCTTTGCTTCCATCTGCCGGACATTAGCTCCCTCGTGGACAGTAGGTATCAGGTCAAGCCCCTGCCGCACATAGGAACGGTGGTCGATACGCACATCCAGCCCTTTTTCCTCAAATTTTGTATTAACGGCAGCCGCCCACTGCTCCCGCCAGTGTTCCAGCGTTTCCGGCTCGTGCCAGTCTGTTGTATGGACAGCGTTAAACACATAATCGCCGTTTTTATCCCGGATTCGGTTTCCATCTTCATCAAGAAGATATTCCCGCCGCTGTTTTTGTCCCCATGTGCCATCCGGGTTCAAAGGGCGCATGGTTGTCATCACATGGAAATGTGGGTTAGGGATGCCGCCGTCCTCTTTCTCCGGGCTGTGAAAAGCAAGATCGGCAATCATGCCTTTTGCCACAAACTGCTCCTGCACGAACTTCCTCGCCAGCTCCATGTTTTCTTCCAGCGTCAATTCATTCTGCATGGCAATATCAAAGGAATAGGCAAGCTGGGCTTTTGGATGTTTCTCGCAGCTTTCCACAGCATTCCAGAGGGTCGCCCGGTCAAGATATATTTCCGGCGCATGGGGCGGCAGCATGATTTCCGAAGCGATCACGCCGCCCTTTTTGGTGTAGTCGCTGACTTCTCCATAGTAGCTGCTGTAAAGACGCTCCCCGGCTCGGTAGGCTGCGCTGGCAATGGCGCTCTGACCGGCGCTGCGCTTTATCTGTGCGATTGAAAAATGATAAAGTGCTATCCTTAGTCACCGCCTTTCTCCTGCCCGGAAATACGGGCGTGGTTCTCTGCGGCAGACCGGATGAAATGCTCCGCCTGCGGCAGATTCAAAATGTTTTCCATGAGGGAATAAAATTCCGCTTCGGTCAGCTCCTTTGTCTGTGGCGCAATGCTCTCAATAGCTGCCCCACGGGTAATCAGCCGGTGCGTCCTCTGTTTCCGGGAACCGCTTTCCAGATACGCCTGCCGGTTTTTCAAACGCTGCATTTTCCGTTTTTCCCGTTCCAGCAGGACAGTGGTTTTTTCATATTCCTGCTTCAACTGTTCCAAAGATTTTTCCATGTTCTCACATCCTTTACTTATAAGATAAAGAAAGACCATCCGCAGACAGTCCGTGTGTCAGTGCTTCTATAAAACCCGATGAAAAGGGAAAACCGCAGAGCGGATTTCTCTTTTCGGCGGGTACACAGGGGATAGCCGCTTTAGCGGCGCAAGGGGGTGCAGCCGCCTTGTCGGAGCGAAGCGAACGCAGACCTCGGATTGCTGATTTTATCAGCGGCAGAGGTAAGCTCCGCAGGACGCACGATACATGGTCTTTAGACTATGTATAGAAGTGCGCCCTTAGTTCCTAAGGGATTTTGCCGTTTCCGGCAGTCTTGTCCTTTTTCTTGGAACGCTTGGAAAGATACTTCGGGCAGTCAACCACAACCGCCCGGAAGCTCTGTTTACATTGGTGCTGGCATTTCCGGCACAGTTCGTTGTAAGTGATACGGCTGCGGTCATTTAAGAAGAAAGACCATTCCAGCCGCCGCTTGTTGCTCATTCTTGCCATAACCGGCTCCTTTCTCCGTTTCTATCTGATGTACGCAGACAGGCTGTTTTGGTGTAGCGTTTCGGTATCATTTTTAAGGTTTTTTCCCTCTGTATGCCCCTTTGGAAAGTGCGGCAGTATGCAGTCAGGGAATGATACCTCACGCTTATTTGTCGCTTCTCGGTACGGTTTCGGAGCCTTTTGCCATCCATTCAAAGAAAGCAATTTTGCTGACCTTGATAAGCCTGCCCCTGCGGAACGCCGGAAAGCCGGGGGTGTGTACCAGCTCATAGGCGCTCGCTCTTGAAATTCCCATAATCCGCTGGATGTCCGCCACATCCAGAACCAGCGGTAAATCCTCGTAGCTGTTCAATCTCTTTTTATCGTTCATTCTGTTCCTCCCATAAATCAAATAGGTTAAAATGCTTCCTGCTGCCGTTCTCCCCAAAAGCCGTTTTCCTGCCCCATTCCTGCGGTGTTTCCCTGCATTGGTGCGCCGGATGCGTCACTTCTCCTGCCGGTCATATCCCTTTTGGACGGTCATTCACTTGTCAAGGTGCTGTGTGGCACGAAATTACCAACTGCAATCATCATAGCGGACTATCCTTGACAAAACAATACTTCTGCGATACCATGAGTGTAACTGATATAACTAAATTATATAATTACCATAAACAAAGGCAGGGGATAGGGATGGAGAATCAGTTTATACGGCATGAGCCATGTTTTGAGAGGATTTTGTTCGTCCTGACGCTGGACAGGAAGAAAATGAAAGAGAGGATTTTGATTGGGGAAGAACAGCAGATCCGCTTCCGTCTGAACGGGAGCCAAAACGCAGAGGTGCTTTGTGATATGACACGCCCACTGGGGACTTTTTTGATAAACTTTGAGCGTGACACGGACAGAGACTGGAACTTATATGGGCTTTCTCCGCTGCGGCAAGCCCTCCACTCCAACCGATGGAAACAGCCGGAGCTGGAGCAGGCGGCAAGCGAATTTCTTTGGGAGAAATATCTTAGCAACGACCCTCTGAAAATGTATGTGGCGTTCCGTATCTGGAACAGCTATCTGCTTGCCAGAGAACCCCGTGACCGTAACGCTGCCTGTGACCGCTTCATGGATAAAATGAGCAGCCTGACCGGGGTATTCCATAACGAAACCATGAGCTTTGACAGAGAAACAGGAAAACCGAAACATTTTCAAGCTGGCAGCCTTTATTTCAAAGGCGCACCGTCAGAAGATACCCGGCTTGACCTCTGGTTCCCGGACAACCGGCGCACAGAAGAATGTGTGTCTGCCTATGCGTCCCTCTACCCCTTGATTACCTATTATCTGAACAGGCTGAATGACTGGGGGCTTTGCTTCCGGCAGTGCAAGGTCTGCGGGAAATATTTTCTGGCAAAGAGCCAGCGGTATGAGCTGTGCAGCGACAAGTGCCGAAAAGTACAGGCGCTTCAAAACAAGCGGGAATTTGACGAGAGGGCAAGAGAAAATAACTATGACCTGCTTTATAAAAATGAATGCCAGAACTGGCGCAACAAAATAAACCGGGTAAAAAATACCGCAGGCTTTCCGGCTGACCGTCTGGAAAAAATACAGGCTGCCTTTTCCGACTTTAAGAAAGAAGCATTGCAGAGAAAAAAGGCTGTAAAAACAGGAACAGCCAGCCCGAAAGAATTTACGGACTGGCTGTATCAGCAGAGTAATGTAATTGTGGAGCTGACGGATTATTAAAACTTAGCCTATCGTTCTAATGCGCTCTATAATTGAGTGCTGTTGCAAAGATTTCTTTTGATATACTGATACTACATGATAGACCATCACAACCGCAGCAAGGTATAAAAACACAAAAAGAACTGGGAAGTGATATTCAAAGTATGAAAGTCCGGGAATTTTTGATATTTGGGTACAAAGCAGCAATCCGATTGGTATGCCTAAAATGCAGCTTCCTATAAAACTTCCAACCAGATAGATGAAACTTTCCGACTGCTGTACTTTTCGCAACTGCAATTTTGTCATACCTGTAGCTTCCAGTAGTGCATAGTCGTGTCTTCTGGCAATTGCATTTGTAATGCTGGTATTCAGCATATTTATAAATGAAAACAGACTAATAAGCACCACCAAAACTGTAATGATGACTTTCGCATTATGGAAGTAATCTTCCAATGCCATAACATCATCAGCCAAAACAGACACATCAACTCTGTCGTCATCTATAAAAATTTCTTTGATTATCTCTGTTGCTACGTCTTTTCCGTTATCATCCAAACAAATATACCATGCAAGCGTACAATTCATTTCTGACAGTGATTTCATATTTTCACCACTTGTATAAATAACAAGCCCGGTATCGCTGTTTTCTACAAATCCGCTTACAACTAACGCCACTTCTTTTTGACCATATCCTGTATCTATGATATACGGCAGATAATCTCCAACTTGAAGCTGCATATTCAGTTTCTGATAATAAGGAGACTGTCTATTGATAGCAACAGGAATTGCTCCATTCTGTAATTCATGACTTGGTTGCATACCCTCAACAATTTCATTTTTAAATGTTTCTGGATTTACAGCATTTTCAATGGACAGTTCAAATTTTTCCCCCTCGGAATTTGTCAGAATGCCGTCCAGCATATACAATTCATAAACATCTTTTACACCTGAAATGTTATACAATTTTTGCTTTTGTTCTTCTGTAAATGGTGTAGATTTCATTAAATCATAGGTGGATTCTTCATCAGCCGTTGAATTTAGTAGTACAAATACATCACTATTTCCCTGATAAGGTTGTGACGCAAGTCTTTCGGGATTTATCGCATTCAATATTGAAAAAACACCGAACATTAAAATCCCACTCATAATGAGAGATAAAAATGTATAGGCAGCTTTCTTTCTATTGGCTCTACAATACATCCACCCGATTCTTATAGGCGTAAGTTTACGCTTTGCCCCAACACTTCTAAAATAGTTTGTTGCCTGTGTATGTTGTGCTTCTATTGGTGATGTAGATGCAGCCATTTTCGCTGGTGCTTGAAAAGCCAAAGCTGTGATAATCCAAATAAATATGCCGGAGATTACCGCACATACAATGCTTGGTATCCAGTAAAAATGAAGTGGTAAAACTATGTTTACCAGAAAACCGATGACTGTTCCCAATACAATGCAAGGTTTTGCTATTTTGTCACGTTCTTTCTTGACCACTGATTTAATTTGCTGGTATGTTGCGCCGATTGCCCGTAATTGTGCAAATTCATGTACTCGTTGCAGTACAGATACATAAAGAATATTTTTGACAGCCAGCCCTGCCGTACAAAGAAGTACAATAACAATTCCTAAAACAGTTCCTACTGCTTCAGTTGTATTATTTACATGGGCGATCTGCTGCGTACTAAGCGTTGCGTTGCACAAAAGAATACCAGAAAAGCTCAACAGAAATGCCGCAATCAAGATGATAACTCTGATTAGAAATGTCCTATTCTTTTCAGAGAATACACTCTTTTCAGCAATCCTTTTCTCTATTCTCTCTGTATCATTTTCAAAAGGATAATTCATAATTCCCACCTCCTTTAACCTACAATTTTGCCATCCTCAATCCGCACAATGCGGTCTGCGAGCTGGGCAATCTCGTTATTGTGAGTAATCATTACAATGGTCTGATTAAATTCTCCGCTGGTACGTTTCAAAAGCCCTAACACATCTGCACTGGTCTTGCTGTCGAGATTTCCAGTCGGTTCGTCAGCAAGGACAATCGCCGGCTTTGTAATTAAAGCTCGTGCAATCGCTACACGCTGCTGTTGACCGCCTGAAAGATTGTTTGGCATATTTTCCAGCTTATCTTCTAAAGCCAGCATATACACAACTTCGTCCATAAATTTCTTATCTACGGTATCACCATCCAATTCCACAGGCAGGACGATGTTTTCATATACATTCAAAATCGGAACCAGATTGTAGTTTTGGAAAATAAACCCTATGTTACGACGGCGGAAAATTGTCAATTCATCATCATTTTTTTTCGCAAGTTCTTCCCCCCGTACAATCACGCTGCCGGAAGTGGGGGTATCAAGTCCTCCCATCATGTGGAGTAACGTAGACTTGCCGCTGCCGGAAGTTCCAACTACGGCAACAAATTCTCCCTGTTCCACAGTAAAATTTACACCATCAAGGGCACGAGTGATGTTTGGTTCTGTGCCATAATACTTCTTTAAGTCGATTGTTTGTAAAATGCTCATATTCAAATGCTCCTTTCAAGGCTTTCTACCTGTTGATGAAGTCATTGTAAACCACAAATGTTACACAAATGTCCGAGGTAGGAAAAATTTTTATCGAAAATCGAGATGAAATGTTACAATGCTCGGACATTTCAAAAAAAGTGGCTGTATCTTACCTGACAGGAAGCATAATAGAAAATTCTGAACCGTGTCCCGGCTCTGAAACGACTTTGATATAGCCGCCCTGCCTTGTCACAATCTCACGGGCTAAATACAAACCTATCCCCACGCCCTGTTGCTCATGTACTTCTTCCTCCCGGTAGAAACGCCGAAAGATGGATGCCTGATTGCTTTCAGAAATGCCCTTTCCGGTGTCGGTAACTTTGACCTCTACATACATTTCCCACAGAACCACCGATACAGAAATCTTTCCTCCCGGCGGTGTGTACTTTACCGCATTGTCCAGCAGATTGAAAAGGGCTTCGCTTGTCCACTTGCTGTCATGGGAGATTATCAAATTTTCCGGGCAATCCACGGATACAGCAATTTCTTTTTTCTCTGCGGCATATACAATACTGCTCATAGCTTGTGCAAGCGTATGGAATAAGCTGCTGTCTTTCTTTTCTAATCGTATTGCTCCGGTTTCTAACCGGGATGTTTTAACCAGTGCTTGGAACAGAAAATCCAGTTTATCAGTCTGACTGCGTATGCCTTGCAAAAAGTCCATCCGTTCTTCTTCTGAAACAGGCTTTGTTAAAAGTGTATCCGTTACCATTTGCAAATTGCTGACAGGCGTTTTGACTTGATGCGAAATATCAGAAATCAGCATTTGAAGCTCCTGTCGTTCCATGTCTACCTTGTGCCGGTTTTCCTGCATAATCTCATACAACCGGATTAAGCGGTGGTTGATACGGGCAAAAAGAGTTTCACTATCATTTGACTTTTGTAATTCCTCGTTTCCATCAATCATGTTGTCCAGCGTCCGGCACAAATTAGAAGTAAAATGAGAAAGGCGTTTTCCAAAAAACAGCACCAATAGCCAAATCCAGAAAAATGCACAGAGTGTCAATGTTCCACCTGCTATGAAAATTCGTATATCCTGCATTATACCGCCGAGAATACCGGTAATTACCAGCATAGAGAAAACCATGCCAGCACTAATCAGTCTACAAATTTTCTTAGCAGAAAGGTTATTCAGTTTCATTTCTTTTCGCCTCCTGTCCATTGATAACCCATACCGTAAACCGTTTTGATATATGTGTCGCCATCCGCTTCAATCTTACTGCGAATGCGGCTGATAGAAGTAGTAAGGGTATGTTCATCTACATATTTTTCATCAACGTCCCACAGCCTTTCCAAAAGTTGTTGGCGGGTAAGTACCTGCTTCGGATTTTTAAGAAATAGGTTCAGCATTTTATATTCCATCACAGAAAGCGCTAATGGTTTCCCGTTCAAACTTGCAAATTGTTCCGAAAAATCCAGAAACAGGCTACCATCCTCGTAAATATCCTTAGCTGGTTTGTGATGTTCCAACATAGCGAACATGGCTTTGATCTTTCGCTGCAAAGCACTAATCGAAAAAGGTTTCGTGATATAATCCACTGCACCAGCTTCATATCCTCGTATCTGATCGCTTTCCTGATCGTTGGCAGTTAGAAATATAACTACTGTATCAGGATGCTCTGGCTTGATAAGACGGCATAGGTCATAACCATTTCCGTCTGGTAAATTTATATCCAGCAATACCAAATCAAAAATGTTTGTTTTTAATGATTCAGCGGCTGTCCTTGCATTCAGAACAGAAGTTATTGTGTAACCGTCCAATTCCAAATTATAAGTAAGCGTTTTATTCAAAAGATTATCGTCTTCGACAATTAAAATCTGCTTCATATTGTCACTTCCTTTTCTTTTTGCAGATAGTATAACAGGCAAATGTCCGAGAATTGTTACAAGGACAAATATATTTTCCATTTTACAGCTTTTTTCTGTGTACTGCAATTTTATAAAAGAAAGGACAGCAGTGTCAAATTGCTGTCCTTACGGCTTATTATAGCTGGTAGTGTATAAGCGTGGGTTCATCATATTTGGTGTGGTATCTTTAACTATGGGAAACTCCGGTTTCCCATCTGGATACGGTCCTTCCAGAGACATTTAATATTTCTGCCAACTGCTCCTGTGTAATGCCTTTTTCTTTGCGAAGTTTTTTTAAAAAATTCCCGATTTTTACTTGGTCCACCTCAACTCCTCCTTTCATCATCAAATATAGAATCTGTTATCTGCAAATAACACGACACAAAGCGAGAAATGTCGTATTTTCACTAATAGACACAGTTGTCTATGCGTTTTTTATTTTTTCAATTATACAAACTGGAATTAGTCAGCCTTTGTTGTTCTCTGTTCTGTCATCAGGAGTTTTCAATGTAATGGCATAAACTGTCCCCACTTTTAATGGGTCTGTCTCCATAACATTTCCGTCGTGATATACAACAATTTCGTCACCAACAGAAAGGTTGGTATAACTGTCCTTGTTTTCTACACTCAAAGATATTGACCACCTTGACCCATTCGGATACCCATCTGCTGTATCAGAGTACATTATGACATAATCGTTATGCACCTCTTCTACAATACCCGTTACACTTGGTTTGTTCTCAATAATATAATTCATACTCTTGGTGTTGCAACCGCCCAGACCAAACACACAAACCAATGCTAGAACCAATGCTATCAACTTTTTCATAAAATCACACTCCTTTAGACTTCACAGTTGAAGAAATCTTACAATTTTTTTGTGCGGAAACCTTCTTCCTGCGGTATGTATCCGCATATCCTCTTCCTTTATTCTCGCCTAGATATATTCCAGATCTCCACAGTACGGTGTTCCTGCCAGATACCATTCCCTTGCCAATATGCGAAGAAAATAAAATTCTTCACATACCTGCCTGTTTTAATTTATTCGCTATTCTTTATAGCTGTATTCAAATCTTTCACATAACAGAAAAACCCCGGAAACCTTGCGGTTCCGGGGTATCTTACGTTTGGACACAATGTACCTTGCGGTACTCTATTTATAAAATTAAGATGTTATGCTAAAATTACTCGATGATTGTAGCAACACGTCCTGATCCTACAGTACGTCCACCCTCGCGGATAGCGAATGTAAGACCCTGGCTCATAGCGATCGGATGAATCAGCTCGATTGTCATCTCGATGTTATCTCCAGGCATGCACATCTCTGTTCCCTCTGGAAGGTTGCAAACACCTGTTACGTCTGTTGTTCTGAAGTAGAACTGCGGACGATAGTTGTTGAAGAATGGTGTATGACGGCCACCCTCGTCTTTAGTCAGAACGTAAACCTGAGCTGTGAATTTTGTATGGCATGTAAGTGTTCCTGGTTTAGCAAGAACCTGTCCACGCTCGATCTCGTTTCTCTGAACACCACGAAGAAGTGCTCCGATGTTATCACCAGCCTGAGCCTCATCAAGAAGTTTACGGAACATCTCGATACCAGTTACAACAACTTTACGAGTCTCTTCTTTGATACCAACGATCTCAACCTCATCAGATACGTGAAGAACACCAGCCTCAACTCTACCAGTTGCAACTGTACCACGTCCTGTGATAGAGAATACATCCTCTACAGGCATAACGAACGGCTTATCTGTGTCACGCTGTGGGTCTGGAATGTAGCTGTCAACAGCATCCATAAGCTCCATGATCTTGTCGCCCCACTCGCTGCTCGGATCCTCAAGTGCTTTAAGAGCAGAACCCTGGATAACCGGGATGTCATCTCCTGGGAAGTCATACTCGGAAAGAAGCTCACGGATCTCCATCTCTACGAGCTCAAGAAGCTCCTCATCGTCTACCATATCACATTTGTTCATGAATACAACGATGTAAGGAACACCTACCTGACGGGAAAGAAGGATATGCTCTTTAGTCTGAGCCATAACACCGTCTGTAGCAGCAACAACAAGGATAGCACCATCCATCTGAGCTGCACCTGTGATCATGTTCTTAACGTAGTCAGCATGTCCTGGGCAGTCAACGTGTGCATAGTGTCTATGCTCTGTCTCATACTCAACGTGTGCTGTAGAAATTGTGATACCACGCTCTCTTTCCTCTGGAGCTTTATCGATATTAGCGAAATCTGTAGCTGTGTTTCCTGCTACTCTCTCAGACAGAACTTTTGTGATAGCTGCTGTTAAAGTTGTTTTACCATGGTCAACGTGTCCGATGGTACCAATGTTACAATGCGGTTTTGTTCTCTCAAACTTAGCCTTTGCCATTTTAAAATGTCCTCCTTAAAAAACTTGACTCTGTATTCAGAGCATTTTTTCAGATTTAAACTTGCTAACCTTGATTATATTGCAAACCAAGGTTATTTGCAAGCATTTTATTATTTTATAGTAGATCAGTCCTTCTTAGAAAGGATCTTCTCCTGTACAGACTTCGGAACCTGCTCATATTTCTCGAAGAACATAGAGTAGTTACCACGTCCCTGTGTTCTGGAACGAAGGTCTGTAGCATATCCGAACATCTCGGAAAGCGGAACATATCCACGGATCATCTTACCGCCGCCGATATCTTCCATACCCTCGATACGTCCACGACGGGAGTTGATATCACCGATAACGTCACCCATGTAATCCTCTGGTGTAGTAACTTCGACCTTCATGATTGGCTCAAGAAGAACCGGAGCTGCTTTCTGCATAGCATCCTTGAATGCAAGAGAACCTGCAATGTGGAATGCCATCTCAGAAGAATCGACTTCATGGTAAGAACCGTCGTATACATTAGCATGTACACCAACTACCGGGAATCCTCCGAGGATACCAGCTTTCATAGCTTCCTCGATACCTTCGCCAACTGCCGGGATGTATTCCTTCGGAATAGCACCACCAACAACTGTGGACTCGAACTTGTACAGCTCTTCTCCGTTGGCATCCATAGGCTCGAATTTAACTTTACAGTGACCATACTGTCCACGACCACCAGACTGTTTTGCATACTTGCTGTCTACATCAACAGGTTTGGTGATTGTCTCTTTGTAAGCAACCTGAGGTGCACCTACGTTAGCCTCAACCTTGAACTCACGAAGAAGACGGTCAACGATGATATCCAGGTGAAGCTCACCCATACCAGCGATAATGGTCTGTCCTGTTTCCTGATCTGTATGAGCACGGAATGTTGGGTCCTCCTCAGCAAGCTTAGCAAGTGCCTCACCAAGTTTGCCCTGTCCAGCTTTTGTCTTAGGCTCGATAGCGAGCTCGATAACCGGCTCCGGGAACTCCATGGACTCAAGGATTACCGGATGCTGCTCGTCACAGATTGTATCACCTGTTGTAGTGAATTTGAATCCGATCGCTGCAGCGATATCTCCGGAGTAAACTTTGTCCAGCTCCATACGTTTGTTAGCGTGCATCTGAAGGATACGTCCAACACGCTCTTTTTTATCTTTTGTGGCATTCAGTACATAAGAACCGGAGTTCATTGTTCCTGAATAAACACGGAAATAAGCAAGTTTTCCTACGAATGGGTCAGTCATGATCTTGAATGCAAGAGCGGAGAACGGCTCATCATCAGAAGAATGTCTCTCAACTTCGTTGCCGTCAAGGTCAACACCCTTGATAGCCGGGATATCTGTAGGAGCCGGCATGTACTCAAGGATTGCATCCAGAAGTTTCTGAACACCTTTGTTTCTGTAAGCGGAACCGCAGCAAACCGGTACTGCTGTACACTCACATGTAGCTTTTCTGAGGACAGCTTTCAGTCTGTCTACAGAAGGCTCATCTCCCTCAAGATACTCCATCATGAGGTCATCATCCAGCTCGCAGATCTTCTCGATCAGCTCTGTATGATAAAGTTCTGCATCTTCCTGCATATCCTCCGGGATATCAACGATAGAGATATCGTCGCCCTTGTCATCATTGTAGATGTATGCTTTCATCTCGAAAAGGTCGATGATTCCTTTGAAGTCATCCTCTTTTCCGATTGGAAGCTGAAGGCAGATAGCATTTTTACCAAGACGAGTCTTGATCTGCTCTACTGCACCGTAGAAGTTTGCACCAAGGATATCCATCTTGTTGATGAATGCCATACGAGGTACATTGTAGGTATCAGCCTGACGCCATACGTTCTCAGACTGTGGCTCAACACCACCCTTAGCACAGAAAACGCCGACAGCACCATCAAGTACACGAAGGGAACGCTCAACCTCAACAGTGAAGTCTACGTGTCCTGGTGTATCAATGATGTTGATACGATGCTCAAGAGCACCTGGCTTTGGCTTGCAGTTCTCCTCAAGAGTCCAGTGGCATGTTGTAGCAGCGGATGTGATTGTGATACCACGCTCCTGCTCCTGCTCCATCCAGTCCATTGTTGCTGTACCTTCATGAGTATCACCGATCTTGTAGTTAACACCTGTATAATAAAGAATACGCTCTGTAAGAGTTGTTTTACCAGCATCGATATGCGCCATGATACCGATATTTCTGGTTCTCTCTAACGGATATTCTCTTCCTTCTTTTCCAGCCAATGAATTTTCCTCCTCGAATTAGAAGCGATAGTGAGCAAATGCTTTATTTGCCTCAGCCATCTTATGCATGTCTTCTTTTCTCTTAACGGATGCACCTGTGTTGTTCATTGCGTCCAGAAGCTCATTAGCCAGTCTTTCTTCCATTGTCTTCTCGCCTCTCTTACGTGAGAACATTGTAAGCCAACGAAGAGCAAGTGCCTGACGTCTGTCTGCTCTTACCTCGATCGGAACCTGATAAGTAGCACCACCGATACGTCTTGCTTTTACCTCGAGAACTGGCATGATGTTGTTCATAGCCTCTTCAAATACTTCAATTGCTGGTTTACCAGCTTTTTCCTCTACTCTGGCGAATGCACCGTATACAATTTTCTGAGCAACACCTTTCTTACCGTCTAACATGATGTTATTGATAAGTTTGGTAACCACTTTGTTATTGTACATCGGGTCAGCCAGAACGTCTCTTTTCTGAGTATGTCCTTTACGTGGCACGTTACTTCCCTCCTTAATCATATTGATTATATCATCGGTACTCACGCAGTAAAACTATTGCATGTTCGCACTGGTAAGGTCCTATATTTAACCCGCAACCGACAGGGTATATGGAATACCGTACAAATCCTTATAGTCTTCCGCTGTAATACATTAGATGAATAATATCTTTGTAATCCTCCTGATTATCTGCAATCAGGAAGCGGTGTAGATTTCTGATCTACAAAAATTATTTTTTAACTTTAGGTCTCTTAGCTCCGTATTTGGAACGAGCCTGTTTTCTGTTAGCGACACCTGCAGTATCAAGAGTACCTCTGATGATGTGGTATCTTGTACCAGGTAAGTCCTTAACTCTTCCTCCACGGATAAGAACAACGCTATGCTCCTGAAGGTTGTGACCCTCTCCTGGAATATAACTTGTTACCTCGATACCGTTGGAAAGACGAACTCTGGCGATCTTTCTAAGAGCTGAGTTAGGCTTTTTAGGAGTAGCTGTTTTAACAGCAGTACAAACACCACGTTTCTGTGGAGCAGCCTGATCAACTGCTTTCTTTCTTAAAGAGTTGTATGTTTTCTGCAGAGCCGGTGCTGTAGATTTCTTAACAGCTGTCTGACGGCCCTTTCTTACTAACTGGTTGAATGTTGGCATTCCATTTCACCTCCCGATTTATTTCTCCATGGGCTTTCCCATGGGGCCTCGCGGTTGCTATTTACAAAATTACGGCATGCGAAAATATAACGTTTCATTCGCACGCTTGCTCATTATAGACCGTAAATACAGGGCTTGTCAAGGTGTTTTATGAAGAATTTTTGCTGATTTTACAGGGGTTTAACACAGTTTTCTTCATAGATGTCACAACCCTGCGAAAATGACGGTTTTACCTCCAGGGTCTGGCCTTTTCTGTCCACCCGTGTTCATTCCAGTAAGCCACATCCACTTCATTCCATCCACTTTTTACAAGCTTACGCATCACCTCGAAATATGTTTTGGTCTTCAACACCGGTTTTACATGGCCATAGTTCTTACGGATTTTTTCTGCCAGCTTATCGGTCGCTTTCTCAATCTCCGCCATCTTTTCCGGAGAAATTGATTTATAATTTATGGCATGAACGGCAGTACCGTACCTGTATATCTTTCCCATCCCCCAGAAAAACATACTGTCTGCCATATCTTTGTTGGTCCATTTCGTTCCGGCACCTGCTGCGGTAGAAATACAGACTCCCTGTTTGGAAAACATATCCGGGTTTGGCCTGTGCAGCATCCATCGGTAGCCATAGTGATCCAGCCATGCTTTCATGGAACCGGTACAGTGATAAACATATACCGGACTTGTAAGAATGATCACATCTGCGCTGTCAATGGCATCTGTCAGCGGTTTCAGTTCTTTATAATATGGGCAAAGCTTCTCATCCTTCACAATACACTGGTTACATCCAATGCAGAAATGCCCGAAATCTTTTGGCAGAAAAAACTCTGTCACTTCTCCACCCAGCTTGTCTGCCAGCATTTTTCCTATATGATAAGTAGAACCTTTATGGTTCTGCCCATGCACCATTGTGATCTTCATAAATCCCATCCCCCATTTTTACAGCTCCGTCATCTCTATCCTGCCTGATCACGATCTCTTTACAACGATCCTCTGTAACTTTCAGTTTCTCTCCACGGATATATTCCCGGAAACTGTCCTTAAAAGAGACGCCGCTCCGAAAATCTCCGCATTCTCTTCCGTATATCCTTCTTCTTTTTCCATCCAGCGGTCCACGATCTTCTGGGCTTCCTTCAGCCTTCCTCCTGCGATCCAGGTATAGATCAGCGCCGTTGCAGCTGTAGGATCATCTTCATCCTGCAGGTACCATTCCCGGCAGAAATCACCGGCCTCTTCTTTTTTGTCCAGGGACAGCATCGATGACGCCAGACGAAATCTCAGATCCGCCGGAGCTTCCTCTTTCCACGCAAAAAGATCCAGAAGCTTTCTGCAGACTTTTTCCATCTGAGCCTGGTCCTCTTCCTGTTCCAGTGTTTCCAGATAATCATTGATCCATATTTTCAGATCAAAAGAAAACCCTTCCATGCCGCTGAGGCAAAAAAGCTCCGGTGCAAAATTGTGCTTTTCCCTGCGTCCGCTCTCAACGATTTTCATCAAAGTATCAAACGCCTGATTCCACGCCGTCACATCTCCATCATCCCGCACCATACTTTCGTAAGACTGTATCATCTGCGCTTCCAGTTTTTTCCACAGTTTTTCCATGGCCTTTCCTTTCTGTACTGCAGCATCTCCTGCAGGTTCAAAGCCGCCGGCTCCCGCAAGCCGGAAACGGCCTTTTTATCCGGTTATGGCCTCCGCTCCTTCCTGGAAGTATAGCACGTCTTTTTCCGCCTTTCCACTACAATCTGGGAAATTCCCAGGATCATAACCATTAATATAGAAAGAACTGCTCCCTGTTTTAATCCCGGGGTGCTATATCTCATAACGATCTCATGACTGCCTTTGGAAAGCTTTATGCCTGTAAGTCCCTGAATACTTACTGCCTGTACTTTTTTTCCATCCACAAATATCTGCATATCCGGATCATAAAAGCTTCGTATCAGCAATATCCCATCCTGTTTCACAGATATACTGCCTTTCCCGTCGGAAAGATCTGTCTGCTGGGACGAAAGCTTCCGGTAGATCTCATCCAGATCCGATTCCTGATAGGTTCCCAGAACTGCCTCTTCCATGCCACAGTCTGCCGTTACCCGCACTGTGGTATCCGACTGACAGGTTCCAAGATCCAGAAAATTATTGTTCCAGTAATCCGATGTCTGGCTCTGCCCGTTAATGGTCACATTCTCCGGCTCCGTCCCCGGAATATAGAGATATCCATGCTCTCCTTTTTTCAACCGCACTGTAAAAACCGCTCTTCCGGCCAGCAGGGAATCTGAATTTATCGTCTGCATTTTGTACAGTCTTTTTCCCACGATCCCGCTGAGAAGCCGGTTTTGCACTTCCAGCGGATCCGTTCCTTCCATGGCATAATCCGCTACAGAATTGTTTATCATATATGCCCCTTTCAATGCCCGGGGATTCTCATACAGATCAAAGGATGCACTTTCGCCGATCTTTTCATATGCCGTATGCAGCGTTCTTGTATTTCTACAAAGAAGATACCGGATTCCCAGCAACATGTCCATCACCTCGGTAGCTCCCGCATACTGATAACGATTTTCCAGATTTTCAAATCCCATGTTTCGGACAAAATCCCACATTTCTTCTGTATTCGTGGAAGAATACATGGAGATTCCGTTCAGCTGGTACAGCATTTCCTCATTTCGAACAAGGGGATTTACAATGGCCGACCGGTAGTTTACCTGATCCGCCCCTGTCTTTTTCATAAGACTGGTCACTTCCCTGTCACTTTCCGCATAAACATCACGGTTGGCAGTTCCGTTGTCTGTGATACTGAAAACACCATGGATTCCGGTTTCCGCAAGTATCATTACGGCCAGGACCAGAGATACGATCTTCCTGATTTCCACACGTCCCAACGGATGTGACGGAAGTTTTCCACAAAGAAAACTGCCCGTCCACACCGGAAGAAAAAATGCCGCGATCACTCCGTCTGTAAGAAGGGTTCCCAGCCCTTTTCCGCTTTTCAGCCCTACAACAGTACAAAATATCTCTGCCAGGATAAATCCTGCCAAAATCCTCTTCCCGCTTTCCTTCTCCAGTTTTCCCCAGGCATCACAGCTTATTTTCAAAAGCAGAAAGATGAGAATAAACGCAAAACGATTGGGAATCCCCACCGGTTTGTGCATTCCGTGAAACAACAGATTCAGCGCTGTGATATGAAAGCCTGCAAAATACAGAAGAGCCATTGCCCCTAACATGATCTTTGCTGTCCTGCGGATCTCTTTGTTCAGGAAATAGATTCCTGCAAAAAGAAGCACCGCACATCCGCAGTAAAGGTTTACATCTCCCTGCTCCCCGGATTTTACAAAAGACATGGAATCTTCCATCAATGCGCCAAGCTGTTTCCAGATATCTCCGTAGACACCCTGAAGGCCGGTTCCCGCTTCTGCCGCAGCCGGTGTCCGGGATACTGCAACGATTCCCGGGATCAGCGTGATTCCTGCAAGGCCGGCTCCGCCAATGGAGGCTCCGGCAAATTTCAGCAGAGAATGTGGGATCTTCTCCGGGCGTTTCTCCTTTTCCAGAATAATCATTTGTACCACATAATACAGAGCCGCAAAGGTGCACAGCATAAATCCCATGTAATAGCTTGTCAGGATACCATACCCCAGAACAAGGCAGTACCCTTTCCACTTTCCGGTATTTACCAGCCGTTCAATAAGATATGCCAGAACCGGCAGGAGCATGATACAGTCCAGCCACATCACATTGCTGTAATATCCCATCAGAAAATTGGACAGTGCATACATACACCCCACAGAAACTGCCATGCAGTCTTTACCCGGATATTTTTTCCCGGAATACCATGCCATGGATACGCTGCAAATCCCTACCTTGATCAGGATCACCGCAGTGACAGCCTCGTTTACATACATGAATTTCATAAACAGCAGTACCAGGAAGCTGAACGGACTGCAGAGATAATAGCAAAACAATCCATAAAAATTATATCCCATGGCATGTGCGGACCAGGTCCAGCCCGCTCCCTTTCCAAGCTGCTCTGAAAGTTCCCTGTAAAAGACTGTATACTGATGGACTCCATCTACTACCAGCGCCGAATTTTCTCCAAAAGGATAAACACCCTTCAGTGCAAAGCCCAGCGTAAAGATCAGCACCGGAAATAGAAATGCCAGGAGATAGATTCCCCCTCTGTTTCCCCTTTTTTTATTTTTTTCCGCTTTCTGTATTCTTATTGGTCTCATTTCATTTCCTCGTCTGTCTGCAGCAGCTTCAGGCATTTCTTTTCCGTCGTTTTTTCTGATCCTCTGTATTCTGTAAATCGAACATCTGCGTCTTACTTTATCACATGCTCATAAACCTGAGCATTTTTACAAAACAGATCATAACATGTTTCCTACTGTATCATGTTTTTGTGAAATTACTGCGAATTTTTTCAGAGTAAAAGAAAAAAGCTGCCACATCCTTGGAGACACAGAAACTCCGCCGATGTAACAGCTTCTTTCTGAAGGAATCTGTGTACGCTGATCCACAGATTTCTTCATGGGTGTAATTATTAACTTTATGTGATGAGTTTTTTAGTTCCCGGCCTGTATGATACGGATATTCACATATCCTGAGGTGGCTGTTTACAGGTTAAGAACTATTATGGGTATATGATAGCATGGTCATATACATTTGTAAAATTAATATTTCGTGTTTATAATATAGGACTTTTTAATATTTACCAGATGGATAAAAGTATCTGCCACACAGTGAAATCCTGTTTTTATAAAACGGTATAGCCTCTGGATTTCAGGCAGGCTCTCACTTCCATAATATCCTCGGTATGGAATACCATGATCGGCTTGCCGGAATCACGGTTAAAGGAGAGGTACAGATAATCCACGCTCACATTACTGTCCTTCAGTGTAAGAAGCAGATCGTTCAGATTTCCGGTCTTATCCTCAACCTCCACTCCGATCACCTCGATCACGTGGCAGAGATATCCGGCAGCGATCAGAGCCTCCATTGCCTTATCCGGCTCCGAAACTACCATTCGTACGATTCCGTACTCTGCGCTGTCATTGGTTACAGAGCCCAGAATGTTGATATCCTCGTCCTTCAGGATACCGGTAATGTTCTGCATAACACCCTTTTTATTTTCTGCATAGATGGATAACTGTTTCAGCATGATAAAATCCTCTCTTTCCTATGTGCTGTATTTTGCTATTTCTATCGTATGATAAATCTTCGCACATCTTATCAGGTATGTCAACCAAAGCAAGCCGGATAATAACACAGACATTCATATTTTATGATCAGCATTTAATCCGGACCGCCTGTTCATCGGATATGAGCATGGAGATATTTTTCCCGGGTAGCGATACCTCCCCGGATATGTCGCTCCTGCTTGTTTACATCCAGTACCTTGCGAACTTCTATGGCCAGAGCCGGATTGATCACTTTCAGGCGTTCTGCGCAATCCTTATGTACCGTACTCTTACTGATCCCGAATTTCTTCGCCGCCTGCCGCACCGTAGCCTTTGTTTCAACAATATATCCTGCGATCTCAACTGCACGTTCTTCAATATAATCCTTCACTGCCAAGCCCCCGAAGACGCTTTTTTACAGTGTATGCGAAGGCTTTTTCCGGTATGAGCCTTATTCTGTGCAAAGCTCCTTATAATAATTTAATTCTTTTTCGCCTGCTTATAAAGCACAAGACAGACGATCACAAACATAACCGTAACCGCTAAGGTAAGCGGGAGGATCATAGAAGAGCCCGCCCCGAGCAGAAGGCCAAATCCCTGTCTCAGCGTCAGGATTCCAAAAATGGAAAAAATAACAAATGCAACTGTATTGAGGATTCCCTCAGGTGCCTTGCTTTTCAGAAGATACCCGATCAGAAGTCCGATCACATCCGCCGCAAAAAGTCCCAGTGAACAGGCAAGCCATACCACAACCGCTGAACTCAGCCCCTCATTGGCACCAAATGTAATTGCAGTAAGCTGTGTCTTATCCCCCAGCTCCGCAACAAAAAATGTGCAGAATACAGACAGCGGTGCAAATTTGATCTTACGATCCTTAACATTCTCTTCCTCATCATCGTCACCCTTCAGCGTTGTCACCGCAAAAAACAGGAACGCCGCACCTGCGATCAGACGGATCAGCCAGGTAGGGACCACGGTACTGATAATACCTCCTGCCAGCACTGCCAGTCCGTTGAGCACCAGGATCGCAACACCGGTTCCAAGCAAAATATCCTTCAGCTTGAACCTGGAAGTCATTGCCACCAGCATCAGCTGTGTTTTGTCACCCATTTCCGCAATAAACTGGGTAAAAAGAACTTTCATAAATAACAGCATTTTTCTTCTCCTTTGCATATTCATCCGCTCCGGAGCCATAAAAAAAGACCCACGTATACTCTATCTCTGTAACAGAAATAAAATATACATGAGTCTCATTCTTTAAGATTTGCCAGGTGCATGCACCAGTATGTTGACAAACCACGTCTACACGCGAATTACTCCCTCACGGAATTGATTTTCGTCATTGTAGCAAAGTTGAGAAATTTTGTCAATAGCATCAGAAATCCCTGCCGGCACCGCCACCGCCGAAGCTTCCTCCGTCTCCGGAGCTTCCGCTGTCGTAGCTGTCATAATCATCGTCTCTGTCATCGTCATTGCCGGAACTTCCACCGCTGCTTTTTCCTCCTCTTCCCAGAATCCAGCTCAGCGGAAACAGGGAATTAAAGAGCCGATGCAGTACACTCATACGGTTAAAATTCTTTTTCCAGTAGTCTGCGGTATCCTTTCCCGACAATTTCATTATCAGGCCCTTCAGAACCAGAACCATAGTTACGATAAGAAATACAGGAAGCATCACGCACAGCAGATATGCGCCCACCATGATCAAAACGATCATCACAAGCCCCAGTGCGATCTCCCAGACAGTTCCATCATCCTCATCCTCATCATCGTCCACATCCGGCTGCACCTTCTCATATCTGGGAGCTGTTATCTTATCCAGACCGTATTCCTCACGGATCTCATTTAACAGTGCATAATAAAGCTCCACGGTACCTTTTTCAAACTGATTGTCTTTATAGGAAGGAACTGCATATTCATCCAGAAGTCGTCCGGTCTTTGAATCAGGCAGCTTTCCCTCAAGACCGTAGCCGACAGATACCCAGACTTTACGGTCTGAAACCGAAAGGACGATCAGAATACCATTATTTTTCTTCTTTGAACCAATTCCCCATTTGCGACCGGTTTCCACTGCATAATCACTGATGTCTTCCCCATCGGTGGTATCCACGGTAAGGACAACCAGCTGCGCTGTGGTATCATCATACAGCTGTTCACCAGCCTTGCAAAGCTCTTCCTTCCAGGTATCGCTGAAAATCCCTGCATAATCATTAACATAGAATTCTTTTGTGGCAGACGGGATCTCCCCGAAAACTGCCAGCGTACTTCCGGACAGCGTCAATACAAAAGCCAGCAACACAGCCATCCGTCCGATCCATTTTTTCATAGGATATTCTCCCTCTATCCGTTCTTTCATTTCATCAGAACAATGGTCTGATCTTATCACTCTGCCAGCATATCCCCTACATCCGGCGTATCTGCTGCTGAATCATCGGCCTCAAAATATGACGCCTTTTCAAAGCCAAGCATGGAACCAAATACATTCCCGGGGAATTTCACAAGCCTTGTGTTATAAGCTTTCACAGCCTCATTATAATCTTTTCTCGCTACAGAGATCCGGTTTTCGCTTCCGGACAGTTCATCCATCAGGCCCACATAAGTAGTATCACTTTTCAGTTCCGGATAATTTTCCACCACAACCTTCAGACCGGAAAGTGCACTGTCCATCTGTTGATCTGCCTCAGATTTCTCTTCTACAGTATCCGCATTCATCAGCTGGTCCCTCGCCGCCAGAACCTTGTCAATAATCTCCGTCTCATGCTTCGTGTAACTTTTTACCGTGCTGACGAGATTCGGGATCAGATCTGCCCGTCTCTGCAGCATGGTATCCACATCAGCCTCTGCAGTTTCCACAGCTTCTTTACCTCCGGCAAGCCCGTTGTAACTGAGCATAAGTCCTCCGGCAAGGATCACGATCACTGCAATAACAGCAAAAAATACTTTTTTCATCTCTTTTCCTCCCTTCCGGTATCACAGATAACCTGTCAGCCCGCGATACAGGATTTTTTATATCCCCATTGTACCAGAGCATACAGGATTCCACCAGAAAAACTCACCTTTTTCAGTCAGAATTTTTCTGCCATTTCCATAAGTCCCTGATATATTTTTTCGGAAAGCGGAATGGAAACACCCAGTTTCTTCGCTTCTTTCACAATATAGCCGCTGAAGGTTTCCAGCTCCGTCTGTTTTCTCCGGATGCGAAAATCCCTCTGCAGGGAACTGGTTGCATTATCTGCACCTTTCAGGATCTCTGTCACTTCTGCAATTTTCTTCTGCTGCCGTTCATCCGCATCTTTGACTCCAATACAAAGCCACGTAAACGCATCCTGCCGGGCAATGGAAAATCCACATTGGCAAACAGCATGGATATTCGCCATCCGCATTCGCTACCTGCTCATTGTATCAAATATTCCCATACATTTCCAGAAAGCAATTTTCAGTAATATCCTGTTCAAAAAAATACAGAAACTTTTTATCCCGTCTTTTTTTGTCCCGTATTCTGGTGTATACTGGATATAAATTTTTTACGAAAAAAATAAAAATGTGAGGTGACAAAAATGGATACCAAACCCGTTTTTCACGGAAGTGATATAGAAAAGATCTGCAGCTACTACAATCTGAAAAAAGAAAACATCGTCAAATTCGGTGCAAATGTCAATCCTCTGGGCCTTTCCCAAAAAGCCGGCAGAGCCATTGCAGAACACGTGGATATTCTTTCCTCCTACCCGGACAGAGAATACACATCCCTTCGGAATACGATTTCCGGCTACTGCAATATTCCCGCTGATTTCATTCTTCCGGGAAACGGCTCCAGCGAATTGATCTCCCTTCTGATCCAGGAGCGTGCCCCGAAGCACACTCTGATCCTTGGGCCTACCTATTCTGAATACTCCAGAGAGCTATCCTTCTCCGGAAGTACCCAGGAATATTACCACCTTCAGGAAAGCAATGATTTCGAGCCAGACATTCCGGATCTCTGCCGGAAGCTGGAGCAGGGCTATGATTTTCTCATTCTCTGCAACCCCAACAATCCAACCTCCTCTGCCATCACCCAGGAAGAGCTTCGCAGACTCATCGGTTTCTGTGCTGAAAAAAATATCTTCGTGATGATCGACGAAACCTATGTAGAATTTGCCCCGGATATCAACGCCATCACCGCAGTTCCGCTGACACGGGAATTCACCAATCTCATGGTACTCCGCGGCGTATCGAAATTCTTCGCCGCTCCCGGAATACGCCTGGGCTACGGCATCACCGGAAACATGGAATTTCTTGCAAAAATGCGCGAAAAACAGACACCATGGTCACTTAACAGCCTTGGTGCCTTTGCAGGAGAGATCATGCTGCGGGATGAAGATTATATTAAAGAAACCAGAAATCTGATCCTTTCCGAACGTGATCGGATGATCCGGGAGCTGAAGGATACAGACACCTACAAAATCTATCCCGCCTATGCAAACTTTATCCTGCTCAGGATCCTGAAAAACGGACTGACCTCCTATGACGTATTTGAAGCCTGCATCAGACAAGGCATGATGATCCGTGACTGTTCTTCCTTCCAGTGCCTGGACGGGGAATTTGTGCGATTCTGTATTATGATGCCGGAGGATAATTCACGGCTTGTTAAAGTGCTGAAATCACTGTAGTCCTCAAAGTTTTTCTGTATAACCTGCGTATACAAACGGGGCAGCACTCCAAAAACATCTCAAGGAGAATTTATTTTATGGACTTTTTCATTCTGGCAGCAATCCTTCTGCTGCTCATTCCATCCAGGCCTGTGGAATTCAATCCGGAATATATCTCGATGAAACAGACCAACATCATCCGCGGATTTTTTCTGCTGCTGGTATTCATGATCCACTTCTGCCAGTACATCCAGATGAACAGCCCCACAGACCGGATCTTCCAGTTCTGGCGCACCCACTCTGGCCAGCTGGTAGTCACCCTGTTCCTGCTTTATTCCGGATACGGTGTCTTCGTCTCCATCATGAAAAAAGGCACGCCCTACGTCCGCCGCATCCCAGTTCACCGAGTGCTGCGGACACTGGTGCATTTTGATCTGGCCGTACTGCTTTATCTGGCAGCCTATTCTTTCATGGGAAGAACCTTTTCCATGCAAAAAATTTTCCTGGCACTGCTGGGCTGGGAAAGCCTCGGCAACAGCAACTGGTACATTTTTGTCATGTTGATCCTGTACCTCATCACCTGGTTCGCATTCCGGATCTTAAAAAACAGCCCTGTACCCTCTCTGCTTTTCATCACAGTTCTGACCGTGATAAGCATGTACATCCTGTTCCTCCACAAAACCGACTACTGGTACAACACCATGCTCTGCTACCCCGCCGGCATGTGGTACGGATTCTTTAAGGAAAAAATTGATGTAAAATTAAAGGCCACAAAGAATTACATCCTTGCAGCCCTTATACTCCTGGCCCTGCTCCTCGTAGTTTACAAAACCCGCCAGCAGATCTGTATGTATGCCATCGGCGCTGTTGTATTCGCACTGGTGGTTGTGATGTTTACCATGAAAATGCAGCTTGGAAATTCACTCCTGGAATTCACCGGAAAGCATCTGTTCGGATTGTATATTATGCAGAGACTGCCTATGGCCCTGCTGCAGCATACCACCATTGGAGCAAATGCTTATGTTTATGCAGTGGTCTGTTTTCTGCTTATGTATTTGGTGGGGATTGGGTTTAGCTGGGTTTGCGAGATGGTGGATGAGAAAGTACTGGGGAAGATTTTTTCATAGACTTTGTAGGTTGCAGAGCCAGAAAGCTCTGTAACTGTCAGGATATTTTTGTTTGGTGCTGTCAGCTCTAAAGAGAAAACGCATACCGCTAAATCAGAATGAATGTACCGCCGATTTCAGAATAGGCGTACCGTTCAAGCAGAATTTGCAGCTGATCAATCCTTATAATTTGCCTTTTATTTCAACCACAACTTTTCCATGTGCTCCCAATGCTCCATATGGACCAAAACATACAACGACTTTTTTTCCGGGTTTAATATAAAACTGAAAGTCTGAATACTTCATTTTCATAACATAAGAATACCCCTGGCCGGAAAGTTTTTTCGAATATGCTGTTGCTATATTTTTCTTTACATTACTTTTTTTCCAGACGCAACATCTTGAACCGCCAACTTCTTTCCGTCTTTAAGACGATATGTTAAGCCATATTCTCTGCTTTCTCCAACTCCCCCTGCATACCACTCAGAGGCAAATCTAAAGCTTATGTAGCCGAATTGTCTCAGAAGTACTTCACAGTCGTAATTATAATCCGGAACTTAAAAAGCTGGTGAAGGGTGTTATGATTGAAAGCTATCTTCTGGAGGGCCGTCAGGATATCAGTGATCATATGACTCCTGGCTGTTCCATCACAGATCCTTGCCTCGGATGGGAAGATACAGAACGGCTGATTTATGATATTGCTGAGAAATGCTGATTTTTATGGATAATACAAATGTGAACAAATAACTATTCATAAAACAATAAACAGAACGAAATCCGGCTGACAGTCTGTGGATTTCGTTCTGTTTTCTAATAGTTTCTCTATAAAATAATACGTTTCGCAGGATACAATGCCCTATCGCTCCATTCTGCTTTTCTGCAGTCCAAAGAAATAATATTTTTCTCTGCACAGACATTTCTGATCAGTTCTTCTCCGTTGTCTGATGTAAAAAGTGCTGTGATTTCTTTCGTCTCTCCAACACTCCTTACACAGCAATCTACCAGTTCCGGAATCTGAAACAGTAATTCATCCATTTCTCTCATACTTTTTGACTGGTCGATGCGCCTTACAAAATCCAGACGCTTTATCTCACTTCCACAGATACATTTTCCGGGGATAATACGTGTATGGTCGCCGGTCCTGTATCTGATCAAAGGCTGTGCCTCCATCCCAATGGTTGTGATCACCAGTTCTCCCCATTGACCGTCAGGCAGAACATTTCCCTCTTTATCTATGATCTCTATGATACAGTGATTCTCTCGCATGTGCATGCCCTCATGAGCCTGACAGCAGATCGCGCCCCCAAGTCCCATCTCTCTGGAACCATAATGAGGCCAGAGAGGTGTTCCCAGAATTTTTTCTATTTCTTTCATTACTGTTTCCGAACAGGCATCCCCTGATATCAGTGCTCTCTTTATACTTCCTTTTCCACACATTCTAAGCATAGAAAGCAGTGCTGTCGGCATACCTACATAAGTGTCCGACTGTTCCTCTTCCAGAATTGTTTTTAACTCACCATAGGTTTTATTGTTCCCGGTTAAAAGGGGGTGTGCACCTATACGTCTGATTGCCTCTGCGATCAGCTCTCCCAGTCCAAAAGGACCGGAAAACGGCATGGCAACCATAGTCCGGCTTCCCGGATAAATAAACTCACCAAGTCCGGCCATAAAAAGTTCTATGGTATGTTCACAATCTCCTTCTGTATAAAATACACGTTTACCTGCACCGGTTGTTCCACTTGTCTGTTCTGAAATGATCCTCTGTATTTCTCCCTGGGAGCACAGTAACATCCTGCCCCCTTTCTGAGCAAGGTCGGATTCCGTTGTAAAGGGAAGGTTTTTCAGATCAGCAAGGCTTTCCAGCCTTTCTGGCAGATCTCTGTAAAAACCCTGCCTTTCTTTTTCTTTTTTCAAAACAGCATTCAGTTTATCCAGCTGTATTTTGTTTATTGCTTCCCTTGTAATATCTGTAATTTCTTCCTGCTTACAGATCATTGCATCTATATTGGATCGTTTCACTTTCTGTATAAATAGGTTCCTTTCAGATTAGTCAGATTATATGCACAGAACGGCACCATTCCATAATCAGGATCCACTTCACAGATATAACAGCGTTTCAGACGGTCAAGATCCAGATTCCAGGCATCCTGAAAGATCATGCCTGATACTGCAAAGGTTTCATTATGTATCCGGATCAGAAACTCATCCAGCGCATCTGTCTGTGTCATTTCTCCTTCATCATAGTTTTTTGTACTGTAGCTCCACTGATTTTCCACATACTGTCTGGAATCATCACTGGTGGTACAGCAGCATCCTTTTCCTGATTTTTTTTCAAGAAGCTTCAGTTCCCGCTCCCCTTTTCTCAGATAACTTGCATGGAAGGAGCAGTAGGGATTCTCTGCTCCGCCGCCTGCAAAATCCTCAATTTTCATCAGTCCCTCTGTCTGTTCTTCCATAAGTCTCAGCATCTTTGGTATGGTGATGGGATTTGTGGGGCGCTTCTGGGAACATCTGCCAAAATAACTGATAGGCTGAAAATGTACGCCACGGACAAAGGGCATATGATTCAGACCAAATTTCAGGATATCCCCTACCTGCATATCATTTACTCCCGGCGCTATGACCGGCACAAGAGCAATACCAAGCTCTGCTTCTGAACAGTTTAAGATCGCCTTTTTCTTCAGTTCCATCATAGCCTGCCCACGCAAAGTCTCATAAACCTGATCTGTCACACCGTCAAACTGAAGAAATACTGTATTCAGTCCTGCTTTTTTCAGCTTTCTGGCATATCCATCCTCCCTGGCAAGCCGGATCCCATTGGTATTTAACTGAAAAAATGTAAATCCTTTTTTTCTTCCCATATGTATGATCTCAGGCAGATCATCTCTCATGGTTGGCTCTCCTCCTGAGAGCTGTATATTAAAAGGACCTCCGTGAGCCATCAGAAAATCATACTGTTTTTCTATTTCACTGATAGGAATATCTCCGTTTTCCCCGCCTTCTCCTGCTGAAGCAAAGCAGACAGGGCAATGCATATTACAGCGTTTTGTGACTTCCAGGATCATACAGCACCCTTTTCTTTCATGTTCCTCACAGAGTCCGCAATTATCCGGACAGGATTTTTCTTTAACCTTCGGATTTACAGGAGTTTCCGCTGAGAGATTTTCTCTTCCCCAGGAAAGATAATCTGTTACATTTCCCTCCCAGATCAGAGTCTGAAATTTCCCATGCGCATTACATTCTTTTACCAGATAAATCCCGTCTTCACCAATACACTTTTTGGCAGGAACTACCTTCATACATTCCGGACAGACACTTTTTGTTTTGCCAATGGTGATCAAAGCTCCAGCACCTCCCGTTCTGTCAGTATTTCCATAACTTTTGTATAAGTATCTGCAATAAGTCCGGGACATTTCTCCATAATTATGCCCCAGTCCAGATGAGTGATATCCTTACAGTAAAAAGCTCCAAATTCTTCTTCTGTCTTTTGGCGGAACCACTGATATAATTCCTGTACAGCCGGCTTCATCTGTGTATCTTCCTTCTCTTCAGGAGCCAGATTGCCGAGAAAATATCCGATGGCACAGGCACTTCCTGTCAAACACCCACAGGTATCTCCACAGTAACCAATTCCTCCTCCAAGTCCTCCCATTGCCTTTACAAGCTGTGGATTTTCCTCTCCTATGGTTTCCAGAGTCATGATCATAATGATCTGTGAACAATGATATCCCATGCTGCCTAATTCCATTATTCTTTCGTAAAGATCCATACATTACTCCTTTCTGCCAACCACCATGGTATAGCCTATTTTTCTGCCTTTATATTCATTCTGCAAAAGCTTATGATCCTCGCAGCAGAATGAATCATTCCAGATTGCTTCCAGATAATATTCTCTCCAGAGAGCAGTCTGATCCTCCTGACAGAGAATCGTAAACCCTGTTTCTTTCACAATTTCCAAAAGATTGCCCGGATCCAGATCTGACAGTAAAAGAAATCCTCCCTTTTTCAGTACACGCCAGCATTCAGAAACTGCCTTTTTCTGATCTCTGCTGACAAAAAATGCACACTGGCTGATACAGAGATCCATACTGTCTGCTGCATACTGAAGGTTCAGAAAATCTCCCCTCTGCACCTCACTGCTTCGCGGAGCAAGATCCACCCCCTGCACATTCAGACCAAATGCTTTCATGATCCGCACTGTCTCTCCCTCTCCTGCTCCCAGATCCAGAGCTTTCATTCCTTTTTTCAGTTCTATGCTTTTCAGAAGATGAAGTGTCTGCTCTTCCCCTCCGGGATGTCTGTTCATCTATTTATCCTCCAGTGCACGTTCCACTGCCAGAACCTTTCCAAGAGCCAGTTCCTCCGGAACATAGACAAAGCCACATTTGGGACAGACCGGCATCTCAACAGGAAAACCGTTCTCCAGATACATAAATTTTGCTTTTCCTTTTACAAGAGGAACCTTGCATTTCATGCAGGTCAGCTTTCCCTCAGGATCAATGGTATAATATGTTCTCTCTGCTGCCATTACTGTCCCACCCTTTTCATAATATTCATTCTGTGACTGTATGCTCTGCGTACCAGATACCCTTCTTCAGTTTCCACAAATCGCACCCAGAATGTCACATTTCCAAGTCTGCTCCTTGTCACCAGTTCTTTTGTCTCTTCATCAAAAATCGCTTCCTGGTTTTCTCTATAATCTGATAATACACGCTCCACATCACTTTTCAGTATCATGCGTTCATCCATCATACTGATAGCATCTTCTGTATATGCAACGGTATAATCTTTTTTCTCCATCATCAGTTCCTCATTCCATATATTTTTTAAAAGCTTCTCTTTTAGCACAAGCCGGTTGTAGCGTTTTTCACTGATATCCGGCATATTGACGGCATTTGTGCCATACAGAAGTTCAAGGATATGTCTGGATTCCCTGCCTTCCCTGACAAATCGGTCCCTGCATGCCATGCAGTACGTTATATATGGGGCATCGGATCGTTCCAGACACTTTTCTGTCATTTTATCTGCCATCTCTTTATTAGCGTAGGAAGTCAGTCCACCGTATCCGCAACAGGGAGACAGATCTCTGGAATATTCTGTGTTTACAACAGTGCACCCCATATCTGCAAGAAGCTCTCTTATTATGTCCTGTGTCTGCGCATCACCCCTGGCTCCGCAGGCATCATGTATTGCAACAGGTATCTCCAGCCCTTTTGCCTGTGCGGGAAGTCCGATTTCCTTTAAGATCTCCCAGATTCCTGTGACTCTGACGCCAAGACTCTCTTTTAACTGTTTCATACAGCTTGGACAGCCTGCTATGATCATGGGATCTCCCAGCTTTGCAAGCTCCTGCTTCAGCTGTTCATTTACCTTTTCTGTCATTTCATAGCGTCCTGCCCATTCACTGATAGCACCACAGCATCCCAGCATCAGGGCAACACCGCCCTCTGTCCTCCTGCAAAGATCCTCATATGCCTCTGTGACAACATCCGGCGCTATGGCTCCTGCCTGACATCCCGGAAAAAATACATATCTGCAGGTTTCATATCCCGGCTGAGGTCTGCATAAGAAAGCCTCCGAATTGGAGAACAGCATATCCATCAGTGCAAATTCATGAGGTGCCAGAGGCATCTTGTCTGTAGATACCATATTTTCTCTTGCAGATTTGCAGACCTGGCTCATATCAAACCCATTTGGACAGGTTACAGTGCACTGTCCGCAGAGCGAACAGGAATTCATCGGTTTATTCATCTGGTGATCTCCCATAATGATCTGGGTATTATTATAAATCTCACGTGCAAGAAGACCAGGGTGCTTTTTATATTCACTTAAATAGACACAGCTTTTCATACACTCATCACAGTGGCACTGAATGCATCGCTTTGCTTCCTCCATAGCTTCTTCTTTTGAATATCCATCTATGCTGCAGGGAATCTTTTTGGAACCTTTCATCCCTTCCATATTTGTATAGAGCCTGGTAGTAACTGCTCCTTCACTGCCTCTGTTGCTGTGGGGCGAAAGATTCTGTACAAGGAGATCTACAGTCAGGGCAGCTCTCTTTGCAGCAAAAGCCGCATCCATCACAGACTGGGCCAGACCGCTGACAATTCCCGCCTGTTCTCTCAGCATGATCTCTGCATCTGCTGTTTCTTCAGGAGCCAGCTTTTTGGCCACCTCCTCTGAAGCACAGACCACATCTGCCTCCTTCATTTTCTCTCTGATAAACGGAAGGTCAAGACTGCATCCGAATTCAAAGGAAAGATCCATGGAACTGAGACGTTTTGCTTCATTCCTACAATCTGATTCCGAAAGCTTTGGTGCTGCTGCTGCAATATAGGCTTCATAATCTTTCTCCTGACAGTAAATGGTTGCAGGATACATCTTCTTTTCCAGCTCCCCTGCAAGAAACAGCGGGAATAATCCTGAGCCAAAAATCACAGCCTTTTTTTTCTTTCTGATACGAAATACACTGCTCCGTTTTCCAGGTTCCCCATATCGGACAATGGCACGCTCTACTTCACGTATGGATATGCCATCACCCAGCTCACAAAGCCTGCATTTCTCCTCACAGGGTGCAGTACAGCCGCTACAGAGGATCATGGGAAATGGTGTGATCTTCTCATAGATCCCCAGAGCTTTCTTAAAATTTCCTTTTGCAGCATAAAACAGCATTTCTTTTGTATCTGCTTTGAAAGGACAGGCTGCAACACAGTACGCCGGCTGTTCATGAACACAGAGGCTGATCATATGATCCATCTCTTCCTTTGACATTCGATTTACGTGATAAACATGAGTGGAACCTCTCTCCTGTATATATGTCATAACCCGATACTCCTTTCATTTCCAAAGGGGAGACAGTCTCCCGTCTCCCCTTATTATATCATATGATAAAATTATACTGAGAATTATTTCTCAAGTTCCTTTAATGCTGCAAGAACCTTTTCCGGACGGGCAGGAACACGTGTGATACGTGCGCCTGTAGCATTGTAGATTGCATTCAGGATCGCAGGATGAGGAGCATCCAGCGGAGCCTCACCACAGCCGGCAGCACCGTAAGGACCGCTTGGGCGATATGTTTCATTGAAATGAAGTTCAATATCATCCGGCGCATCATTTGGATACGGAATACCACAGTTCTTCAGAGAAGTATCATGGTTCAGATCCTCGAAATCTTCTGTAAGAGCAAGACCGATACCCTGTACAAGACCACCGTAGAAGTTGCCTTCTACAAGAAGTCTGTTCATGATCGTACCTACGTCAGCCACACAGGTGAATTTTTCAACTTTAACTTTACCTGTTTCTGTATTAACAGCAACTTCCGGAAGGAAGATCGTGTACATGTAGGTTGCAAACGGATCACCCTGTGCTGTATCCTGATCGATCGGATGATCTGCACAGAAGGTTGTCACCCAGTTACCTTCATATTTTGTTGCAAGACCTTCAGCCACCATCTCATCATAAGTACGGAAGGTTCCGTCTTCTTTCTTCATAGCTGCCACAAGGTTTTCTGCTGCCAGACGACATGCATTACCTGACATAACCTGTGAACGTGATCCACCTGCAGGACCTGCATTAGGACATGTCTTGGTGTCATTCATAACAAGTTTGATCTGTTCCGGTCTGATTCCTGCCTGACGAAGTGTTTCATGAGATGATACAAGAACACCCATATCAGCGCCCTGTCCGTGATCTTCCCATGCAGCATACATTGTAACTGTTCCATCCGGATTCAGCTCTGCGAATGCGTTTGATGTATCAACACCGTCAAGGCCACAGCCATATACACCGAGAGATACACCGATGCCATATTTGATCTTGCCATCAGAAGCTGCATTCTTTTCAGCCACACGTTTCTTAGCTGCTTCATACAGTGGACGTGCTGTCTTGAACAAATCTTCTTCACAGTATACTTCAGGCGGATAACCTGTAGGGATTGTACTGCCTTCGGATTCTTTGTAACAGTTCATTTCACGGATATCGAACGGGTCGATTCCCATCTTTGCTGCCAGAACATCTATCGCGATCTCAGATCCCATGTAAGACTGCGGAGAACCGTAAGCACGGAATGCGGAACCCCATGCGTGGTTTGTAAATACTGTTGTAGATTTATTGCGGATAGAATTGATTCCATAACCTGCACCTGTAAACTGGGAAAGTCTCATTGTAAGCAGGTCACCGAATTCTGAGTATGGACCATGATCCACATAGTTATTGCCCCAGAGTGCAAGAAGCTTACCGTTTTCATCTGCTGCAAGCTTGATATTCATAAATGCAGGAGATCTCTTTCCCGTATATGTAATATTCTGGAACTGATTAAATACCAGAGATACTGGACGTTCAAGAATCTTAACAGCAGCACCGATCAAAGCCTCATTTGTAGGAGAGAACTTATAACCAAAGGTTCCTCCTGCATGGTTCTGAACAATTCGTAAGTTCTCCATTGGCACACCGATACCATCAGCGATCATAGGCATATGCAGATGGATACCAATGGATTTGGAATGAACAGTTATCATACCGTCTTCGTCAATATAACCATAACCGCAGTCCGGCTCAAGATGAAGATGAGGCTGACGTGAACAGTAAGATTCTATCTCAACCTGCTGTGAATCCGGAATGCTGTCCCAGTCAAAATCAGGACCCTTGATACAGTTTGTCTCAAAGAATGCGTTCGGAGTACCGGGATGAATCTCCGCTGCATCCGGTGCGATGGCATCCATTGCATTCATGTATGCAGGAAGCTCTTCAATCTCAACTTTAACTGCTTCTGCTGCTGCCCGTGCATGCTCTTCTGTATCAGCAGCTACAATGGCAATCGCATCACCAAACTGGAAGATTTTTTCATCGCAGAGTACAGGACGTTCGAATCCGTCTGTTTTGTTGTGTTTTGGAAGCATTACAAGACCATTGATCTTATTGGTTCCGCCTGCTGCCTTAATATCTTTTGCTGTGATAACACGGACAACACCAGGCATGCTCTCTGCTTCTGTTGTGTCAATGCTGAGGATATTTGCATGAGAAACCTTTGCCTGTGTAAGAGCAAGACGAAGTGTTCCTGATGGCATCTTTAACGCATCATCTGCACCAAAGTCCCAGGTACCTGTTACCTTCTGTGCTGCTGACGGACGGATATAATTTGTTCCAACAATAGAATCCCCTGTCTGTTTGAACACAAGGTCTTCCTTTGTCATCTCACCGCGCATAACTGCTGCTGCTGCCATAGTAGCATCAATCAGCGGCTTATAACCTGTACAACGGCAGAGATTACGCTGTTTATTAAACCAGTCTCTTACCTCCTCACGGGTAGGACTTGGATTATTATCCAGAAGTACTTTTGCGGAAATAATAAATCCCGGTGAACAGAAACCGCACTGTGCACATCCATATGCCATCCACGCAACTTGGATCGGGTGCATATCAGAAATTGTTCCCACACCTTCAATGGTTGTGATCTCTGCATGATCGGGAACACGACTCATCTTATAGATACAGGATCTTGTAACTTTTCCGTTCATAATAACATTACAGGCTCCACAGTGACCTTCACCGCAGCCGATCTTACATCCTGTAAGAAGAAGGTGATTACGGAGTACCTGCGCCAGTGTCTCATCCTTATCAAGAATAAGTATTCTCTCAACACCATTAATCTTCAATGTCTTTTTAATCATGTCCCATTCCTCCTTTTAAAAATATTCGTTTCCATCTTACTGATCTTCAGGCTTATGCGTTCCGCACGGATCATGGTCAGCTCCTCTGCCTGTCAGATCTTTCAGTCTCTCTATTCCTCTGGCGGAATAGAAAACAATGGAAGAACTGCTTCCGTCCAGATTCTCACCGCTGAGCTTTAAAACATTTGCATTCTCATAATAATCGATGGGAAGCGTCCGGCTGTATACAACCCCTGTACGCTCATCTTTTACCTGTACAGTAACTTCTTTTGCGGTAATCTCAAAAATCTTATCCATAAAAAAGTTCTCCTGTCCACGTTATTTTATATATCCATACTACCATGATTTTGCACAATTATACAAATTACAAATAATTAACAGTTGGCTACTTTATATATTCCAGACAATTTTATTTTGTTTTATTGTAAATTTTAACTATTTTTATTCTTTTATATGTTATAATAATATCAAATTTGTATAATATCATTGAAAGAAGGAGGTATCTGAATGCAGACAGGCGCCCTCATCGTGGCTGCGGGGAAATCATCACGAATGGGAGACTTTAAACCCATGCTTCAGCTTGGCTCCATTTCCATCGCACAGCGCGTGATCAATAATTTCCGGCAGGCCGGAATCTCCAAAGTAGTAGTGGTAACCGGATATCATGCAGATGTTCTGGAATGCCACCTGGCTTCCAATAATGTAGTCTTTCTTCGAAATGAGAACTATGCAAACACTCATATGTTTGATTCTGTCAGGATCGGACTTGAGTATCTGAAAGACAAAGTGGATACGGTACTCTTTACACCTGTTGATGTTCCGCTGTTCACAGCCCAGACAGTCACGCAAATGCTCTCTCTGGGGCGTCCCCTTGTAACTCCGGTCTGTAATGGCAATCCCGGTCATCCCATTCTGATTCGTTCCACACTGATTGATTCCATTCTAAGTGATGACGGAAAATCAGGACTTAAAGGTGCTGTGGATAATTGCGGGGAACCCATGTATTATCTTAATGTAGAGGATCCCGGTATTATTCATGATGCTGATACACCAGAGGATTACGATGAACTCCTCCGCATACACAACCAGAGCCTGATCCGTTCTGAAATCCATATTCAGCTAGCCCGGGAAAAAGTTTTTTTTGATGAAAAGCTCTATTCGCTGCTTACACTGATCCATGAAACAGGATCTGTCCGTGATGCCTGTGAGCGCATGCACATTTCCTATTCTACCAGCTGGAACCTGATCCATACCCTGGAATCACAGCTTCATGAACCTCTGATCATCAGAAGCCAGGGCGGTACAAGGGGAAGCCATAGCGAACTGACACCATACGGCGAAGAATTTCTGAAACGATATGCCCGTTTTTCAGAAGAAACACGTTCCTGTTCAAAAAAAATATTTGAAGAATGTTTCGGAGGATTTTTAAATGCGTAGCCTTTATCTGGTCCGGCATGGAAAACCACAGTATCCGGATGAACATTCTTACTGTGTGGGACAGACAGATTTCTCTCTATCCATGCTTGGACACTTGCAGGCAGTCCTTCTTAATGAAGAATTGTCCGATAAAATATCAAGGATATACTGCAGTCCTTTGTTAAGAGCTGTTGAGACAGCAGGCCATATGGCACCTGAGCTTCCACATATAATTATTTCTGATCTGTCAGAACGAAATCTGGGAGAATGGGATGGCCTTTCTTTTGATAAAATACGCCAGAGATGGCCGGACATTTATAAAGCCCGTGAAAATAACCCTGATCATCCGATCCCGGGAGCAGAAACTCCTGCTGCATCTGGTTTTCGCTTTTCGCAGGCAGTTCATAAGATTCTTTGCGCTTCTGAAGGTGATATTGCAGTGGTAGCTCATACAGATGTAATCTCTTCTTATATATATGCATTACATTCCGGTATGTACAGCAGGCAGCGGTTTCGTCTTCCCTGTGGCTCTTACTATCATCTGGAAGTGAATGAAAGAAATAATATTTCTTTCTCTGATCCCAGTTATATACTGCCTCATCCTGAATTAAATGACGGGCTATGCTTCAGGCTTCGCAATGCGGTTTCTCTGCCCCGTCATGTACAGGCTCACAGTGATGCTGTTACTGAACTTGCCTGTTGTTTATGCAATATGTTGGAATCCAATGGTTATATCTTTGATCAGAAGCTTGTTCGCTCCGGTGCACTTCTGCATGATATTGCCAGACTTCAGAGGCATCACACCAAAACAGGCGGTGAACTTTTCTCACAGTTAGGTTATCCTGAGATCAGCCAGATTATTTCACAGCACCATGGTCTGCTGGAAACCAAGCTGGATGAAGCAGCTATTGTATTTCTGGCTGATAAACTGATTCAGGAAACACAACGTGTAACCATAGAAAAAAGATTTGCCGACAGCATGAGTAAATGCAAAAGTCCGGAAGCTTGCAAAGCTCATGAGCAGCAGTTAGAACAAGCCCGCAAACTGCAGGACATGATACAGTCGCTCTGCCATATCACGCTTTAGTCCAGGCAGACATACACAACTGGAGCAAAAAAATCACTTAATTTAGTTAGGAGGTATTTTATTATATGAGAACATTATTTCAGACAATAAAACAACAATTCCTAGAGGAAAACGATCTTGTACTTGTTTCCGTTACAGCATCCTCAGGGTCTACACCAAGAGGTGCCGGTTCCCGCATGCTGGTCGGAAAAAGCGGCAGAATTTCCGGAACCATCGGAGGTGGAGCTGTAGAATATCGTGCTGAATGTATGGCATTGGATATTCTTGAAAAAAAGGAATCCTGCCAGCATGAATTCCGGCTGAATCATAAAGATGTTGAAAATATTGGTATGATCTGTGGTGGTGATGTTACGGCCTTTTTCCAGTATCTTGATCATAACGATCCGATTATTATGGAAATCACGGAAACTGCGGAAAAATTCTATGAAGAGCGAAAAGATTTCTGGCTGATCTGCGATCTTCTCACCACCTCCGGTGTGAGCCTCTACAGTCCTGCATGCGGTCTCATCGGAACTGCCAATGTTCCTTCTTCTGTATTATCTTCTTTATCTGCAAAGCCACACCGATATCATAGTGAAGATTATGATCTGTTTTCTGAGCAGATTGGAACCTCAGGAACTGTCTATGTATTCGGCGGCGGACATGTCTCACAAAAGCTTGTCCCAATCCTTGCAAGCGTTGATTTTCGCTGTGTTGTCCTGGATGACCGGCCGGAATTTACAGATCCTGCTCTTTTCCCGGGAGCAGTTGAAACAATACTTTGTGATTTCAACCATCTAAAGCAGTATGTTTCTATCACAGCTGCTGATTATTGCTGCGTCATGACACGCGGACATTCCTATGATACCATTGTACAGGCACAGCTTCTTGCTACACCTGCATGCTATATAGGCGTCATTGGAAGCCGCGCAAAAAAAGCTGCTGTATTTCGCCGTCTGATTGAAGAATACAACATTAATGAACAAGATTTAAACCGTATCATCTCACCTATAGGACTGGAGATCAAAGCAGAAACACCGGCTGAAATCGCCATTTCCATCACAGGACAGATGATCCAGGTTCGTGCTGACAGAAAGGCTACATCAAAATGATGGCAAAATCAGTATATAAAGCTGTAATATTTGGTGCCGGACAAATTGGACAAATGACAGCAAGACTTCTCAACAGTCCCTGTCAGCTCCTGTGCTTTGCTGATAATGACCCCCATAAACACGGATCCTATATTGGGAATATTCCAGTCTATTCTCCGGATGCTGCAGTAGCACTTCTCCCGGATCTGGTCATCCTGGGAGTTCTGGATGAAGAACGGCGTAATTCTATGATAAAACAGATGGAAAACCTGGGTTATCACGGACCTTTTCGTGATCCCTCCGTCCTTCGCATGTTTGACGCACGGGTTGCTGTTATGCGTCTTTTATCTGAGCAGATCTATCAATTGGATATTCCGGGAAATGTTGCAGAACTGGGTGTTTTCCGAGGTGAATTTTCTTCCCTGATCAGTGCAGCCTTTCCAGACCGAAAAATCCATCTTTTTGATACTTTTGAGGGCTTTTCAGAAAAGGATATCACAATAGAAGCCTCCGGTAATCTGTCCCGCGCCAAAACAGGTGATTTTTCTTCTACTGATATTGACTCTGTTCTTCATGTTATGCCAGATCCTACACGTACTGTGATCCACAAAGGATGGTTTCCAGATACCTTTTCCGATGTTAGAGATGAAACTTTTTGTTTTGTATCTCTGGACGCGGATCTCTATGCTCCAACTGCTGCTGCACTTCCTCTGTTCTATGAACGCCTGGCCACCGGAGGAGTTCTCTTGGTTCACGATGTGTACAGTACACAGTTTTCCGGATGCCGAAAAGCGGTTGGGGAATTCTGTCTGAAAAACCATCTGTTTGCAGATCCTGTATGCGATCTGCATGGAAGCGCAATAATCCGAAAATTATAAAAAGAAACGCCGGAACCGGTATTTACCGGAACCAGCGTTTCTTTTTCGTTTATTTATTGTATAGCCCTTTTTCACGTCCATGCCTAACCTTTATAAAGTTCCTTTCAGAACATTTTCCAACTGTTCATCGGACAGATCAACATGATAAAAAAGATCGAAAAATTTATGTATTTCTTCATTGATATCACATTTAATATATTCCGGATAAATCAATGCTGAGAACCATCGCATACCGATCAGACGATTTGGTCCTGCCGGACGATCCACCCAGCTAAACGGTGCATTCGGAGTTCCATAAACCTTTTGGTCCTGTACTGCTTTTAATGAAGCATAATCAGGATTGCTCAGGATATCTTCTGCTGCAGAACTTCCGCTTTTATCTGCCTTTGGTTCACCATTTACAACAATCACATCCGGATCCCATGCAAGAAGCTGTTCTGCTGAAATCTGAACACGAGATCCATCTCCCAATTCCAGATCTGCAACATTGACTGCATTGATGACATCAAGAATCTGTGCATGCTGGGATCCCCTGGGTGCAGTTTCCAGTGAATCCTCTCCATTACCGAAGTATACACTGACTTTCTTTTCTTCTGGAATATCTGAAAGTGCATTAATATCAGTAAATACCTGCTCCGCATACTGGGCAAGCTCTTCTGCATGATCTTCTACACCAAGAAGTTCGCCCATAAAACGAAAAGCTTCCGCAGAATTATTAAGCTCGTTGTCTACTGCAACAACCGGAATTCCAAGGCTTTCTGATAACGCATCGCAATCAGAAACCATTGCATCATTAATCTTTCCACTATTAATAGCAATTGTAGGATTGGCAGCAATTACTGCTTCATAATTGACAGCATCACCCATTCCAAAATTAGGAAGATCCTGATATTTGTCCAGAATAATAGATTTCTCAACATCATTCAGTTCATAATTCCACCCAAGAAGCTTATCCGGTGCAACCATATACAGAAAAATTGCAGCTACAGGACCCGCTGAAAAAACAGATTCAATATTTTCTGCTGTTGGGACAGTTACTTTTCTTCCTGCCATGTCTGTGATCTCACGGGTTTCAGCAGTTTCCTGCGTGGCATCCTGCTCCGCACTCTGCGTCGGCTCTTCAGTAGCAGCTTTCGTCTCAGAATATCCTGTTAAAAGACTGATTGACATCACCAGACATATAAACAGAGCCAAAAGTTGTCTGTGCTTTTTCATAGACTCTCTCCTTTCTTTTCTCCGCATTACTCATAATTGACGCTTATTGAAATTGACTATACAATTTTTAAGTATTATAATGTATATGCGAATAGTTTTTAAAAACAATTCGGTTTTTCTGAGTATAACACCGTAAATTTGATTAGTCAAGTTACAAGGATGAAGGATTATGAATCTGACAAATAATGAAAAAAATGCCGCCGCTGCCCGACAAAGACGATATGTTCTGCTGTTGGCGGTTATGCTGGTACTTTTGTTTATCATTATAGTACTCTCATTCTGGGTGGGATATTATCCGCTTACACCAGTGCAGGTACTAAATGCATTTTTATCAAAATTTGGTTTTAAAGGAGATATTTTACCCCAGGCAGTTACCATATTCTGGAATATCCGTCTGCCCCGTATTCTGTCTGCTTTATTTATTGGTGCTTCCCTCTCGGTAGCAGGTGCAACCTATCAGGGAATGTTTCGCAATCCACTGGTATCTCCGGATATCCTTGGAGTTTCTTCCGGTGCAAGTCTCGGAGCTGCTTTTGCAATTTTAAACGGAGCTTCCAACTGGATGATTCAGCTTTCTGCTTTTGCAGGTGGTGTGGCCGCAGTAGCCGCATCCTATCTTATCAGCCGAAAATCCGCACATTCCCAGACCCTCAGTCTTGTTCTGACCGGAACTATGATCATGTCACTCTGCAATGCCGGTGTCACAATGATCAAATATGTGGCAGACCCCAATGATGTTCTCCAGCAAATTACTTTCTGGCTTATGGGCAGCTTAACCAAAACCACAACCAAATCCTTTTGCTGGAGTGTTCTTCCAATGATCATTGGATTAAGTCTGATTTTTATTTTTCGATGGCAGATCAATCTGCTGACTTTGGATGAAGAAGAAGCCAAAAGTTTAGGAATCAATGTGCGTAAATATCGTCTGATTTTTATAGTCGCTTCCACATTACTCAGCGCCGCTGCAGTCTGTCTTGGAGGATTGATCGGATGGGTCGGGCTGATGATCCCCCATCTGGCACGTGCACTGGTTGGCGTTGATTACAGAAGGCTGATACCTGCAAGTGCGATCCTTGGCGGCGGATACCTGATACTTGTTGATGATATTTCCCGTTCCCTTTTGTCCATGGAACTTCCACTTGGCGTTGTCACAAGTATCATGGGCGCCCCCTTCTTTATCTATCTTATCATCAAACGAAAGGAGCGCGCGTAATTATATGCTTCTGGAAATTGAAAATGTTTTTGGCGGTTACGGCAATGGTGATATTTTAAAGGGTATCAGCTGCAGCGCAGACTATGGTGATGTGCTTTGTCTGCTTGGCCCTAATGGTTGCGGAAAGACCACTCTGTTCCGCATGATATTAGGTTCCCTTCCTGTTTCTAATGGAAAAATAAAGATAGCCGGAAAAAATATTAGTGACTTTACAACCAAAACACTGGCAAATATGATTGCATATATTCCCCAATATCATTCCCCTGTATTTGCCTATACAGTTCTTGATATGGTAATTATGGGGCGTGCTTCTCATTTCTCCGCATTTGAAACCCCAAAAGAGCCTGATCAGGAAGCAGCTTTTGCTGCCTTGGAGAAAGTAAATGCCCTGCCTCTTGCCAACAGGAAATATACTTCCTTAAGCGGAGGACAAAGGCAATTGGTTTTAATTGCCCGTGCAATCTGTCAGTCTGCAAAAATCTTCATCATGGACGAGCCAGCCGCCAATCTGGATTATGCCAATCATCAGCTTCTCATGGAAGTAATTTCAGGGCTGGCCAATCAGGGCTATTGCATTATTATGTCAACACATAGTCCTGAGCATCCCTTTTCCGTGGGAAACAAAGTTCTTCTCATGAAATCCGGAAAGGTTATGGGATTCGGCTCTCCCAAAGAAATCATTACATCTGAAACCTTACAATCTGTTTACGATATTGAAATGGATGTGATAACTACACACGACCGCTATGGCCGTGAACGAACTATCTGTTTACCGGTAAATAGCTCAACAAAAGCATTTTAGGAGAAATGATACATGGACTCTATATTGGATTATTTTATTTCTCTGCAGGAATCTGAGCCTGCAGAATTACCTGAGCGGGCTATAGAAAGATGGAATAAACGTGCAGACTTTTGGGAAGACGCACGCAAAAAGAAAGAAAAAGGTGATGAACGTGTCATCAGCGCAATAAACTACCTGGATTCCAAAGGACTTCTTGAAAAAAATTATGATGTCGCAGATATTGGATGCGGTCCCGGACGGTTTGCTGCTGCATTTGCCAAATATGTACACAAAGTAGTGGGGCTGGATATTTCTGATAAAATGGTTAAACACGGAATGGAACATATCCAAAATGAAGGCTTAAATAACGCTATACTCTATACATGTAATTTTCAGACATTAGATATTGATAAATCGGGGTATACGCATGCATTTGATTTGGTATTCAGTTCCATGACACCTGCAATCCACAATATGGACGGACTGATAAAATCTATGGAAATGAGCAGGGCATGGTGCTGTAATATCACGCATCTTGACAGACGAAATTCACTCAGGGAACAGATCTTACAGGAAGTATTTGGCAAACAAACAGCACCCCAATGGAATGGGCGATGGTTTTTCTCTCTTTTCAATATATTATTTCTGCTTGGATATAATCCTGAAACAAGCTATGAAAAACTCCATCGTGAAACCTGGGTAACTCCGGATGAACAATATATTGATTCCCTCATGGAGCACATGCTTCCTTCTGAAGAATATACACAGGAAAACGCAAATAAAATCATGCAATGGATTCAATCTCACTTAAACAAAGATGGGCAGATCAAGGAAATAACTGATTCCACTTATGGAAGAATTCTCTGGGATGTTCGAAACAAAACAATACGACCTGACTATAGAACTATTATAAAATGAAATGGGACTTTACTATGACTCAACATATATTTTTAACTGGTAAAAAACACATTGGAAAATCTACATTGATCCAAAAGATATTAGATGATTATAAGAAAACCTCTGATGGATTCCTGACTGTCCGCACAAAAAACTATCTGAAGGATCAGTATTCAGTTCATATGTACCATCTAAAAGAGAAGGAGCTCCCAAACGAATCTAATCTTTTGTTTTTATGCGGAAAAACAGATGAACACACTGCCGATACCTTTGATCGCCTTGGATGCAATATTCTTTCCATGTGTTCTGACTGCTCTTTAATTGTTATGGATGAGCTTGGTCCACATGAAGCAGACGCAGCTTTATTTCGGAGAAAAATCCTAAACCTTTTGGATGGGCAGACTCCCATTTTAGGGGTATTGCAAGAACCTGCAGAATCTTTCTGGCCTGAAATCGTAAATCACCCAAAGGTAGAAATCATTATAATTTCTGAAGACAATCGAAATGATTGCTCTTTACTTAATCACATTCAATATAAAATCTCATCTCCTTAATAATTACTCCCGGGGCTATGCGCTCGGAACTAACCAAAGGGTCAAGTAGCTTTTGAGAAGTCTCTTTGTGTATTTTCAATATTTTTATTCTCAAATCACCCCAAACACCTTCATCGCATTACTCTCCGTCACAGCCACAACCTCCTCGCAGCTGATCCCCTTAATCTCCGCAATCGTCTTCACAACCTCCGGCAGATACAGGGAGCTGTTTCTTTTTCCACGGTTCGGCACAGGTGCCATGTACGGGCAGTCGGTTTCCAGCAGAATCTGATTCAGCGGTGCATACTCTGCCACTTCCTTCAGCTTCCGGGAATTCTTAAAAGTAACCACTCCGCCGATTCCGAGATAAAGTCCCATATTCAGATACTCTCTCGCAATTTCTTTGCTATAGGAAAAGCAATGGATAACTCCACCATACATCCCGTCCTTCATATATTCTTTCACGATATTCAACGTATCCTCCGCAGCGTCACGGCTATGAATGATAAACGGAAGCTGTTTCTCACGGGCAATGTCCATCTGCTGGCGGAATACCTTCTGCTGGAGAAGATGCTCCTCCTTCTCCTTATGCCAGTAATAATCCAGACCGATCTCACCTACAGCCACAGTCTTTTCCATGTCGCAATATCTGCGGATCTCATCCAGAACTGCTGCATCCACCTTATCCGCATCATCCGGATGAACACCCACTGCGCCATAAATAAAAGGATACTTCTCCACCAAATCATAAACCCGGTCAAAATGTCCCACAGAAGCACACACATCCACAATATGCCCGATCCCGTTCTCCTGCATACTATCCAGTATGTCAGAACGATCCTCATCAAAAGCCTCATCATCGTAATGTGCATGGGTATCAAAAATCATAGCTTTATCCACAGTCATCTCGTCACCGACGGAAACTTTTCCACCTTTCAGCACTCTTGTAAACACACCTTCCCGTGGCATGATGCATTCACCCATCTTCTGAAAAATGGCACAGCCATTGTGGCACTCCTTTCCGATCTGAGTCAGCTCCAGCACAACCTCACCACAACGGAATCTGGTGCCAACCGGAAGCTTTGCAAAATCAATCCCTTCCACAACCAGGTTCTCACCAAAAGCACCATCCTCGACCTCTGCGCCCTTCGCACGAAACGCATCGATCTTTTCACCGGAAAGAAGACTCACCTGTCGATGCCACTTTCCGGCATGAGCATCCCCCTCAAGCCCCCAGTCCTCCACAAAAACCGCCGAACCAACATTCTTCTTCTGTGTTCCTTTCTTCTCACTGATACAAACCGCAAGTACTTTTCCCATAATAATAACTCCTATTAATTACACATCATTACCAAATTTATTTCTCTCTATCTCTCACACCATTTAACCATCATCACCAGCAGAGCTCAACACCCGTAAAAAAACAAGCCGCGTAGCGTGTCATCGAACTGGCCCTGCCTCCGTTGAGCGTCCGTTAGTATACCCGCCCACACCTCTCTCATTTCTCTCCATGTCCGCTAAAACCTACTATCCTCAAACACCAGGCCCGCGCAGCCACACTTCTCTCTATGTCCGGTAGAACCTAACATCCCCAAACGTCAGGCCCGCGCAGCCGGGGCCGTCCTGCAGACGTCAGCGAAGTGCCCGTCGAGAGGCGAGGATAGCTGCTGCCACCAAGCGCCCTGTTTGAGCCGCAGGCGAGTTGGCGCGACTGGCAGCAAACCGGCGCCGCAGCCGAACAGGGCACGAAGCGTGTCTGCAGGACGGCCCCGGCTGCGCGGACCGTCCGTTCGTTAACACCCCCGTTCTACCGACCACACTCCCCCACATCTCCAGTCAAAATCTCAATCCCATGCCCCAACGCCTCAATAATAACCTCCAGGCATTCCCTGACAGCCTTAGGACTCCCCGGCAGATTAACGATCAACGTTCCCTTCCGGATCCCAGCCGTAGCCCGGCTCAGCATCGCCCGCTTCGTGATCGTCATGCTAAACGCCCTCATCGCCTCCGGAATCCCCGGCACACGCCGCTCGATCACATCCTCCGTAGCCTCCGGTGTCACATCCCTCTGAGAAAACCCGGTACCACCCGTAGTCAAAATCAGCTCCGCAAGCCCCAGATCTGCGATCTCAGCCATCCGGCTTCCAAGCATCCCACGGTCATCCGGCAAAACATCCACAGAAACAACCTCATACCCGGCCGCCTCCATAATCTCCTTCACAGCAGGACCACTAAGATCCTCACGCTCCCCTCTGTAACCCTTATCACTAGAAGTGATCACAGCAACTCTCTTCATCACTCAACCTCCGATCTGTGCCATACAAAGCTTCTCCGTCTTATCATCCTTCTGTTTCTCCAGACTTCCGCCAAAAGCATGCCCGTCCGGTTTCTCCGCCAGAGCCTCCAGGATCACAGCCTTCAGCATCTCATCCGAACCACCACCGCGGATCACCTCCCGAAGATCCCTTCCCGCCGCATACTGCAGACAGGTCTTCAAAAAGCCCTGTGAAGTCAGCCGTATCCGGTTACACTCCCCACAGAACTTATGACTCACCGCGCTGATAAACCCGATCTTTCCGGAAAACCCATCCACATCATAATAATGACACGGTCCATTCCCAAGGGGCTCCCCAACATACGGCGAAAATTGTGGTAGCTTTTCCCCAAGGATCCCAAGCAGTTCCTTTTCCGACACCCCATGAAATTCTTTTCCCATCCCAATGGGCATCATCTCAATAAACCGCACATGCACCCTATGATCCCTGGCAAAAAGCGCCACCCGGCAAAGATCCTGCTCCGGGATCCCAAGAGGCACACAATTGATCTTCAGTGAAATCTCCGGATACTTCATTGCCTCCGAAATCCCTTCCAGCGTCCGCCCAAGTTCATCCCGCCGCGTGATCCTCCTGCTGCAGGCTTCATCCAGTGTATCCAGGCTGATATTCAATCCGTCCAGCCCCGCCCGGGCAAAATCACTCATCTGATCTTTCAGAAGCACACCATTTGTAGTCAGAGTCACCTTCTCGATCCCCGGCATATTTTTCAGTTTTTCCACCAGCTGAGGCATCCGCGGCCGCACAAGCGGTTCCCCGCCGGTCAGCTTGATCTTCCGGATACCCAGCTCTGCCATCACCCGGCAGATCCTCAAAATTTCCTCTTCCTGCAAAATGAGGGAGCGCTCCACATGCTGCACTCCCTCCTCCGGCATACAATAAATACACCGCAAATTACATCTGTCAGTTACGGAAATCCTGAGATAATCAATATTTCTTCCGCACCTGTCTATCATTATTTTTCCTCAAAACGGAAATCTCCGCTTTTGCCTCCTGTTTTTTCTTCCAGATGGATATCAGACATGACCATGTGCTTGTCAATTGCCTTGCACATATCATAAATAGTCAGAAGCGTCACCTGAACACCTGTCAGGGCCTCCATCTCCACGCCTGTTTTTCCCTCTGTTTTTACCGTGCAGAATACACGGATCACTCCCGCATCCTCATCGATCTCAAAATCCACGGAACATTTCTGGATGGGAAGTGGATGGCACATGGGAATCAGCTCAGAAGTACGCTTCACACCCATGATACCTGCCACACGGGCCACACCAAGTACATCACCTTTTTTCACATTTCCGCTTTTTACCGCGGCCATGATCTCCGGGCTTACCTGAATGGAACCCGTGGCTATTGCTGTACGGTGAGTGACCGGTTTGTCGGACACATCCACCATAACAGCATTTCCATTTTTATCAAAATGATTCAATTCCATATCTGTCTATACTTAGCAGATCTCAGCGCCTGCAGGCATCTCTTTCTCCGGTACCATCAGGGAAAGATTTCCGTCTGCATCCTCTGCACAGAGGATCATACCCTCGCTGAGGATTCCGGCAAGCTTGGCAGGTTTCAGGTTTGTAACGACCATAACCTTTTTGCCCACCATTTCCTCTGCTGAGTAATGAGCTTTGATTCCGGATACGATCTGACGAACCTGACTTCCGATCTTAACCTGAGAGCAGAGAAGTTTTCTGGATTTTTTAACCTCCTCACAGGCGATGATCTCACCAACCTGGAACTGCAGCTTCTCAAAATCATCGAAAGTAATCTCCGGCTTTGCCTCGATATCGATCACGTTCTCTGTTTTCTCCTCTTCTGCCTCTTCCTTCGGCTCTTCTTTCTTCGGATGAAGCTTCTCAACCTTCTCAAGAACCTCTTTCAGATCAAGTCTCGCAAAAAGGATCTCCGGTTTGTCGGTTACGCGGTTTCCTGAAGGATAAAGACCAAACTGTTCCATCTCCTCAAGAGTTCTCTCGTTTGCGTTGAGCTGTACAAGAATACGTTCTGTTGTACGCGGCATAAAGGATTTCAGAAGAGATGCGCCGATGCAGATTCCCTCAACCAGGTTGTAGAGAACTGTTGCAAGACGATCCTGCTTTGTCTCATCCTTTGCAAGTGCCCATGGCATTGTCTCGTCGATATATTTGTTGCAGCGTTTGAACAGAGAGAATACCTCTGTGATAGCATCTGCAACACGAAGCTTGTCCATTTTTGCGGAAACGTTCTTCGGAACCTGAAGGATGAAGTTCTTAAGATCCTCATCAACCGGCTCAGTAACATTCTTGTTCTCAACGACTCCGTTAAAATATTTGTTGGACATGGAAATTGTACGGTTTACAAGATTTCCAAGTGTATTTGCAAGGTCGGAATTCAGTCTCTCAACCATCAGCTCCCATGTGATCACACCGTCATTCTCAAATGGCATCTCGTGGAGTACGAAATAACGGACAGCATCTACACCGAAGAACTCAACCAGCTCATCTGCATAGATTACATTTCCTTTTGATTTACTCATTTTTCCATCACCCTGAAGCAGCCATGGATGTCCGAATACCTGTTTCGGAAGCGGAAGGTCCAGAGACATCAGGAAAATCGGCCAGTAAATGGTATGGAAACGGATGATATCTTTTCCGATCAGGTGAAGATCTGCCGGCCAGTATTTGTTGAATGTATCGCTGCTGTTTCCGTCACAGTCATAACCAATACCTGTGATATAGTTTGTCAGAGCATCCAGCCATACATATACAACGTGCTTCGGATCAAAATCTACCGGGATTCCCCATTTAAAGGATGTTCTGGATACACAAAGATCCTGAAGTCCCGGAAGAAGGAAGTTATTCATCATCTCGTTTTTACGGGACTCCGGCTGGATGAAATCCGGATGTGTGTTGATGTAGTCAATAAGCTTGTCTGCATATTTGCTCATTTTGAAGAAATATGCCTCTTCCTTAGCAGGTACGCATGGGCGTCCGCAGTCCGGACATTTACCGTCTACAAGCTGGGACTCTGTAAAGAAGGACTCACATGGTGTACAGTACATTCCTTCATAATGACCCTTGTAGATATCTCCCTTCGCATACATTTTTTTGAAGATTTTTTTGACCTGCTCTTCATGGTCTTTATCTGTTGTACGGATGAATTTATCATAAGATGTATTCATCAGATCCCAGATACGTTTGATCTCGCCGGAAACGTTATCTACGAATTCCTTCGGTGTAACACCAGCCTCTTCAGCCTTTAGCTCGATCTTCTGACCATGCTCGTCAGTACCTGTCTGAAAATATACGTCATAACCCTGCTGTCTTTTAAAACGTGCGATCGCATCCGCAAGAACAACCTCATAGGTATTTCCGATATGCGGTTTGCCGGATGTGTACGCAATGGCAGTGCTGATATAATATCTCTGCTTTTCCATCTTTTCTTTCCTCCATAAATATAAAAATAAATTGTGTACTTACTCATAACGGACTGAAAATATATTCCGTCAGAACAGGAAAATTCCTGTCCGGGGACATTGGAAGATTACCAAGTAATTCTCAGCGACATAAAAAAACGCCTTCTCATACCATAACGATATGAGAAGACGAGTTATTACCCGTGTTACCACTTCTTTTCGTTCCTGCCTCGCGGCAAAAACCTCATCAGGTACAGCAGTTTCTATACCTTTCCGCTATAACAGGCGGTCCTGTCATTACCTGCCGGTGTCCATTAAACGGGACATTCACATTTCGCTTATCACGTTCAAACCGAGTCAGCAATGCCTCTCCGAAGCCATCTTCCATCTGCGCCTGCACATCCCTCTCAGTCTCGGAACTCCTGCATAAAGTGAACCTTTACCATTCACCCTGCTGCAGATCTATGACCTCAACTGCATCACAGCCTGCATCTAAAAAGTCCTCCGGGGATTTCCCTGTAGTACGGTGTACACATGTACTCTCTTCTTCCATGAGTTTTCCATATGGGAAAATCGTAACACATTTCCGATGGTTTGTAAACGGGGAATTTCGATACTGTATTACATTCTCCTCTGCCTGTACATCCACCGCCACGCCATCCGGAACGCAATGGTTGTCAGCGTCATTCCTGCTGCCATGCTCACCGCAAAAAGGATCGTATAGATTCCGTCTTTCTGGAATTTTGCCCAGTCCTTCATCAACATCCAGTTCATTGTCCGGTAAAGTGCTGCTCCCGGAATCAACGGAATTGTCGCAGAAACCAGAAATACAGTTACCGGCGTTTTATGAATTCTTGCCATACATTCTGCATACAAAGTAATAGCTACTGTTGACCAGAAACCGCACACATACGGACTTGGCGTTATGAACTCTACTGCCAGATATACAGCCCAGGACAGACATCCACCCAATGCCGCAAACCAGAGTTTTTTTCCATGGATATTAAATAATGCCGCAAAGCCGAGGGATCCTGTGAAGGATACGACCAGCTGTATGATTTCCCGCATGTTTTCCTCCTGAATAAAATCATAACTACTCTCAAATACTCCCATCATCTGCTGCATTTCGCTACTCCGCAATTGATGCAGTATCTAAACTCCTCATTCACTGCTTATTGCTTTTCGCAACCTTCAAGAGAACTTCCCTGATTCGGTTAAAACAACAGATTCGCCACCGTAAAACCAAGGCCCACGACCAATGCCAGCAAAAGTGCCTCCATACATCGGATCAAACCTGTAATGGTATCTCCTGAAAACATATCGCGCAATGAATTGGTAAATGCAATTCCCGGTATCAGAAGCATGATATTTCCGATACTGATCAGATCCGCATGATGTCCAAGCCCGATTAGAACTGTAAGATTGGAAAGTACTCCGCCGGCTCCGCAGCAAAGAAGCACTGTCAGTAGCGAGTTTAATGCACCTTTTTTTACAAAAGCCTCAAACAGCTTCAGGGCGATACCAATCAGCGCAGAAGCAATCATATCGTTGACATCTCCTCCGAAAAACACGGAAAAAGAACCTGAAATTACAGCATAGATCAAAATCTGCGTTTTAAAAGAATATCCTTGTTTATCCCGGATCTTTTCCAGCCCCTTCTGGATCTCCTCCGGCTTCGGCCGATACTCACAGATGTATCTGGAAAGCTGGTTCAGGTCATCCAGCCGTCCCAGATCATTGGACATTCCCGGCACACGCCGCGTCTGGGTGCAAATACCGAAATCCTCTCCATAAATAGTCGTCACAATACTGGATGTGATAGAAAAAACATCTGCCCGGGTGGCTCCATATGCCAGGCAGATCCGCCGTATGGTATCTTCCACACGTCCAACCTCTGCTCCGCAGCAAAGAAGCTGTTCACCAATTGTCATCGCATAATATAAATACTGTTCCGCTTCCTCCCGCGTCATCCGGCATCCCTCACTTTCCTGCTTTATTTCATTTTTATCTATTTTAGGACACGTAAATATTAAAATCAACAAGGATTTTTTGTCTTAATATTCATTTCTTCTATATTTCCTCAAAGTAATAAGCAGATATTTTTGTTCAAAATAAAACACCACCCGGACAAAAAAGATGTCTATCTCTTCTGTCCGGATGGTGTTGGTGTTTGAAAATCCAATGCTCTGCTCAGTTTTTATTTATCTGAAATCTAACAAATCTTATGCGAGTTTTCCGCCAAGTTCACGGCAAGCTGCAAGTCCTTCATCATCAGGAGTGTTGTTTACAATGAGACCCTCATCCTCAACAAGCTCTGCGCCTGCGTCTTTTGCTCTGCCGCACCATGTTCTCATCCACTCTCCGTCGCCCCAGTCATAGGAACCGAAAAGTGCAACTTTTTTACCGGAAAGTTTACCTTCCAGATCAGAAAAGAACGGCTCAAACTCACCCTCCTCAAGCTCCTCATCCCCCATAGCCGGACAACCAAGAGCCAGAACATCAAAAGAAAGCGCTTTATCCACATCCGCATCAGCCACTTCCATAATCTCAACATCCGCACCGGCAGCCTTGGCACCTTCCTCTACAGCCTGCGCCATAGCCTCTGTGTTACCTGTAGAAGACCAGTAAATAATTCCTACCTTGCTCATCTCAAAAACCTCCTGTTTTTAAACTTTATATTATACGCACATCTGAGATGTACAGAGATGCTTCATACCAACGACCTGCAAAATCGAATACCCCGCACGGATCTGCGCCGCAGTAAACTCCCGACACTTATCATAGCTGTCAAAAATCCTGCGAGCCTGCTCCACATCATCATAAACCTTCCAGTAACCACACATCTTGCAGCCACTGCCTCCAAATTTCCGGAAACCCTTCACGTCTTCAATGGGATACCCCAGGAAAAGTCCGATCTCATGAGGAAACTCCGTCTTATAAAAAAATCTCTCCTTCAGACGGGCGATCATCTCATCCAAAGAACCATCTATATTATACCCATCCTGGAGCAAAAGTTTCCTGGCTTCATCCTGCTTAAGATATTCCTGCAGCATATCCGGCCGGTACACCAGAAGAAGATAATGCTTCCTGCATCCACAGATAATCTCCATACGGATACCTTCCCGTTCAAGACTCTCCTCATAATCCGAAATGATCTCCGGCAGTTCCGGAATTTTTTCCTTGGAAAAGGAAACAAGATTCGCCGGTTTCATTCCCATTAATACAGGGGAACAATGATAACCCATGACAGATTCAAATTTTTCACAAGTCATTTGCATTCTCCTTTACACATTAGTTAGATTTGTCTAACTATTGTAAATATACTACCATAGTTAGCCTCTGTCAACTTATTTTTTAAAAATTTTCATTAGGAATTTTTATTGATAAAATCCCATCATTAAAGGCACAATATTCCTTATAACAAACACTCTGTCAGACATCCGACTGCCAGTTCTCACCATTTAACCGAATCAGGTAAGTCCCCTGCATGGTTGCAAATATCCACTACACCTGCAGCGTAAAAATACTTATTTACATCCAGCTCATAAAATGAAAATATTTCAGGATAATCAGATCAAAACCTCTTGACAAACCTCCCTCTGTCATGTATTATAATATCAGTAATAATTACTATTACTGAAAGGAGAGGACATTATGGCAGCACTTAAATACAGCCGTCAGCGAGAATCCATCAAGGAATTTCTGAGATCCAGAACAGATCATCCAACGGCAGATACAGTATACGAGAATCTTCGACAGATCTACCCGAACATCAGTCTCGGAACTGTCTACCGTAATCTTTCTCTTCTCAGTGACATCGGTGAGATCCGGAAGCTGACCAATTTCGGAAGCGCGGATCGCTACGATGGAAGGGTCGCACCACACTCACATTTCATGTGTACCAGATGCAACCGGGTGATAGATATGCAGTCAGACAGCCTTAACGGAATTCTTGAACAGGCAGCTGCAGAATTTATCCACGGAAAAGTCTTTGACGTAGACGCAAGCTTCTATGGAATCTGCAAGGAATGCCTGAAAAAAGAAGAAAAACAAGCTTGACAAAATAAAGATCACATGGTATCATGAAATAGTAATAATTACTATTATTAATTCAAGAGAAACAAAAATAAACAATATATTTCAAAAAAGAAAAGGAGATCATTACTATGGCTAAATGGGTATGTACAGTATGTGGATATGTTTATGAAGGCGAGCAGGCACCGGAAGCCTGTCCAGTATGTAAAGCACCAGCTTCTAAATTCCAGAAACAGGAAGGCGAGCTCTCATGGGCAGCTGAGCATGTTGTAGGCGTTGCTAAAGGCGTCAGCGAGGACATCCTTGCAGATCTGAGAGCTAACTTCGAGGGCGAGTGCTCTGAGGTTGGTATGTATCTTGCAATGGCTAGAGTAGCTCACAGAGAGGGATATCCGGAAGTTGGAATGTACTATGAGAAAGCAGCTTACGAGGAAGCAGAGCATGCAGCTAAATTCGCAGAGCTCCTTGGTGAGGTTGTAACAGACAGCACAGAAAAGAACCTTCAGATGCGTGTAGAGGCTGAGAACGGCGCTACAGCAGGTAAATTCGACCTTGCAAAACGTGCGAAAGCAGCTGACCTTGACGCAATCCATGACACAGTACATGAGATGGCTAAGGACGAGGCAAGACACGGAAAAGCATTCGCTGGTCTGCTTAAAAGATACTTCGGCAAATAAGAAATCCGCATAAAATAAGGATTTTTTAAGGGGGAATCACTTCTGTGATTCCCCCTTTTTTCGTACAATTTTTATTTAACTGTAACTTTACAGGTTGTCCTCTTTGAGCCGCTTCGGATTGTGATTGTTGCGGTTCCTTTTTTCAGACCTTTGATCACACCACCGGATGTTACTGTCGCGATTTTTTTGTTGGATGATGTGTATGTAACTTTTTCCTGGCTGGTTACAGGAGTGACTTTAACTGAAGATGCCAGTTTACGGTAAGTAGTTCCTTTTTTGAGTGTCACAGATTTAGTGCTTACAGTAATTTTCGAAGTTTTTACTGCTCCTCTCTGTACGGTAACTTTAAAAGATGCTGACTTTTTGCTTGCAAGAATAACCTTAACTGTAGTACTTCCTGCCTTTTTACCTGCTGTCAGTCTGAAAGTTCCCTTCTTTGTCACAGAAGATACTTTTACGATTCCTGTATTTCCGGATGTCACTTTTGTAACATAATCACCTTTCGCCAGTCCGGCTGCTTTAAATGCAGTGGTAGACTGACCTGCTTTCATTTTCAGGGAAGATGCAGTCAGGGAAATCGTCGGTTTCAGTTTGGCAACTGTAATTTGTTTCTTGAGCACTTTGCCACATACTTTACAATGACTTCCTTCCTTCTTTCCTGCCTTAAATACTGTCGCTGCAATTGCTGCATCTTTTACAGCGGTATGTTTTGCCGGAAGTGTTACGGTTCTTATACCATCACAGGAAGTACATTTATCGGTTCTGCTTCCTTTTGACGTACAGGTTGCCTGAACAGTTTTTACTGCTTTCCAGCTGTGACTGTGTTTTGAACTGTTTTCTCCAATCTCAAAATGTTTCCTTACAAGCCGCTCCCACTCCCCGTTTTTGTTTTTTCGCATGGCAGACAGTGCAAGCCTTGTATTATCATCGGACTTTCTCGTCATGATCGGAAGCTCCTGGCCGGAAACTTTCTGCATATTCCATGCTTCATCATCGTAATCATATTGCAGTTTACCGGATTCTGTATCCTTCCAGCTCATCACTACGATTTTTATATCATTTCCTGTAATCTCAACGGGATCGCCTTTTCCGTTTATATACTGAACCAGTTTTACTTTTAAATTGGCGAGATTAATGGATTCTCCAACAGCCGGATTAAGCAGCTTTCCATTCTTATCTGTCAGATTATCCGGTATCAGCATAAATTCGCTGACTTCAAACCATATATCTTTTCTGAAGGCTTCTTTATATTCACCGGTTTTATCCAGAAGTTTTACTGCTACATAACAGCAGCCAACACCGGTTTTATCGTTGGATTTAATTATAAGCTTCTTTCCATCCGGAGAAACTGTAGCTTCTGCCAGTTTTGATTGTTCTATGATTTCCAGCTTATAATCTTTTACCGGATGCTGGCCACTGGTTTTATCCAGTATGTCTGTCACAATGGTCGTTTCATTGTTCGGCAGCATGGCTTCATTTCCTGCTGTGCCTTCCAAATCGTATGTCAGATTATAAAAGCTTTTTTCCTCACTATCATCACTGTCATGACCACTGTCACCGAAGTTTCCACTGTCGTCGCCATTATAACCGGGTAAAGTATCCACCTCATACATCCGTCTTGCAATCTGGTGCCAGTTTCCATCTGCACTTTTTTCCATTGCAGTAAGCCCAAAATATGTGCCATATCCTGATGTTCTCTCAAGGATTGGGAGCTCCTGCCCTGGAACATCGATCCATTTCCAGCCGTCTGTATCATAATCATGGTACACTGTGCCTGTACTTTCATCTGTCCATGAAGATATTACGATTTTATAATTATCTCCTGTTACCGGAATTGGGTCTCCTTTTCCACCTTTGTAACGGACAAGCTGTGGTTTCATGTCTTTTGCTATATCCAACTGCTGACCTACTTCAAGGTTGATTTCATTACCACTTGTATCTGTGATTTTTTCCGGCAGGATCACATACTCACTGACGCTGAACCACATATCTTTTCTGAAGGCTTCTCTGTATCCGCCTTTTCCATCCGGTATCTGTACAGATATGTAACAGCAGCCCTGACCGGTTTTATTGCCAGATTTAATAACAAGTTTTTTTCCATCTGCAGAAACTGAAATATCTGCCAGCTTTGACTGTTCCAGGATTTCCAGTTTATAATCATCTACTCTCTGATAATCCTTTGTTTTGTCCTCCAGATAAGTGATAGCTGTCATCTGACTGTTCGGCAGCATGGCTTCATTTCCTGTTGTATCCTGATAATCATATATCAGTCTGTAGGAGCTTTTCTCTTCGCTGTCATCGTTATGACCATTGTCATAATCGCTGTTGTTCAAAGGATTAAGCTCATAATGATGTCGGGTAATATAATGCCAGTCTCCATTTTCTAATCTCTCCATAGCCAAAAGTGCAAACCATGTAGAATTCTCTGTTGTTCTCTCCAGGATTGGAAGATCCTGTCCCGGAACCTCTATCCATTTCAGGCCATCTGCATCATAATCACGAAGTTCTTCACCTCCAGGATCTGTCTGTGACATGACGATCTTGTAATTGTCCCCTGTTACCGGAATCGGGTCTCCTTTTCCATCTTTGTAACGGACAAGCTGTGGTTTCATGTCTTTTGCTATATCCAGCTGCTGGCCTACTTCAAGGTTGATTTCATTACCACTTGTATCTGTGATTTTTTCCGGTAGGATCACATACTCACTGATGTTAACCCCAAATTCCCTTTTTGCCACTTCAGTTCCATTTATGAATGCCGTTGCGGAAATTCTGGCGTCTCCGGTTTTATTGTAAACATCCAGCACAATATCCTGGCCATCTAATGATACGTCTGCCATTTTGACACCATTTCCACCCGTTACCGGAGCAACTTTCAATTCATATGCAGAAACATCACTCCAGTCAGTTGTATCAACCAGACGGGTTTTTATTCTGACATGACTGTTCGGCAGTAAGTCCTGACTCCCACTGGTGCCTTCGTATATCAGATTAAGCTGATATTGTTCATTTGCTGTAGCAGACTCTCCATCTTCTGAACCGTCACTGAAAGCCTCCTGGTTTTCGGTGTTATCCCCGGATAGCTCCGTAGTTTCTGATGTGTTTTCTTCTTCTGCAATTTCTTCTTCCGCATTCTCTGCATCATCCTGAAGACTTAATTCCTCATCGTCTTCCAGATCAGGCACTGAAGCTGCTTCCCCTGTTGTTTCCGAGTCATCGTTCTCCTGAACTGATTCTTCTGTCTCTGCAGTTTCCTGTCCGGTATCTGCTGTCAGTTCCTCAGCTGCTGCCGGTATGACCGCGCCCATATTCTGTGAAAACGTAAGTGTTGCGACCAAAAGCATTGCAATCCTCTTTTTCTTCATATGATTCCCCCATTTTCGTTTTTCTGCCATAATTATACTATATTCATTGAAGTACTGGCTATCATATTCTTCCTTCTACTGGTTTAAAAAATATACTCGTAAAAAATTGCCCAGTGTGCTAATATAAAGCAAATAAAAACATTCCAAAAAGCCTTAAAATACCAGCACTCAGAGATGTTCTGAAATCACCAAAAAAGGAACCGGTCTCCCGGTTCCTTTTTTTATCATCTCTACATACTATATCCATCCAGATATACCGATGATACATAATTTTTGCTGGTATTCTTATACAATATCTGCAGATAATGTGATCCATCCATAGTGACTGTGCTTCCATTTTTGATCTTTCTCTGTCTTCCGGTTCCGTGTTCACTGTAATATATTGCAACTATCTTGTAGCCCTTCTTTGCAGTGATACATACTTTTGCCTTTCTGGAATAACCTTTCGCAACCGGAACCATGGTCTTTTTATCAAAGGATTTTTTATAATCTTTTCTTCCGAATTTGCACACATTTAACGGATTTTTATAATTATGTACCGTAACTTTAGATTTAAAAGAATATGTTTTTCCATTCTTTCTTTTTACTTTGAAGGATACAATAGAAGTTCCTGTTTTTTTTGCCTTCAGCGTAATGGTATAATCACCCAGAAACGGCATCTTTCTTACTGATACCACATTGGTATTACTGGATTTCAGTCCCAGAACTTTATCAGATCTGACAGAGTTTATGATTACATATCCGATTTCCTCACCCTTCATAAGAGCGATCGATTTATGAAATTTGAGCGTACCCGCCGCCTGTGCTGTGACCGGTGCTACTGCAAGATCTGTCACGATAAATGTAAGTGCCAGAAATAACACCAATAATCTCTTTACTGCTTTTTTCATTACTTTTTCCCCCTTTTATAAGCATTTTGGACTTATTCCATACATATTAGTATACATGAGTTATTCATATTCAACAACCTTTTTTCTGAATTTTCTGTACACTATCTTCCCGAACCTTTGCGCGAAGCTCTGTCAGATATTCTGAGAATTTCACCTGCTCATTTCCGTAAATCATCTGCAGATCATACTCCAGCGGAATCCAGGTTTTAATATCGGATTCATTGTGCTGGATCAGGGCTTCCAGCTTGTCCAACGCTTTATAGATCCTGGCCTCCAGAGTCCGCTGCGCTTCCATCTCCTGATACAGTTCCGCCATCTCTTTATCAAACGGCTCCGGCAGAGTTTTCACCCATTCTCCCAGCACATCGGCTTCTTTCTCCGAATCTTTATCCGTTTTTTCAAAGGCTGGGATATCCCCGGTAAAAGCTTCTCCCAGATCATGGATCAGGCACATTTTCATGATCTTCAGAAGATCCGCCTCAGGGAACTCATCACTGACAAAATATGCCATCAGCGTGATCCTCCAGGAATGCTCTGCAACGCTCTCCCGCCTGCCACCGGAAGTATAACTATGACGCACCGCATCCTTTAACCGTTCTGCAACGGAAAGTATTTCGATCAGTTTTTCTGGTTTCATATATATTACGCTCCTCTTCTTTTTATTATGTCAACCATCTAAATCAGCTATTTTCAGCCTATCTTATATAGCTGTCCATAAAACCGTTATAGCATTTTCACTTTACTATACCATAATTTCCCAAAGAACAGACCCCCAAAAACATTCTCCTTACTTCTGCGCGCTGACATTTCCCATCCCAAATAAATTTGTCCAAGCTAATTTCTAAAAAAACTATAAACCATATTGCATTTTTCTCCATAATCGTCATAATGAAGTTATAAACAAAAGAAAGAAGGTGATTGCCGATGGATATCACGGTGTCGGATGAGGTCTCACAGGAATATCATGAGCTTGTGAAGAACATCCTCTGTAACAGAGAGTTCCTGAAGCTGAGCCTGTACACCCACCACCAGTGGACCACACGGCTCATGCACAGTATCAATGTTTCTTACCTCTCCTGGTTCATTGCCAGGAAGCTGGGATGTGACGAGAAAGCTGCCGCAAGGGCAGGGCTTCTCCACGATTTCTGTCCCTATGACTTCAGGGCGGAGACACCGACCGGTGAGCATCAGGCGTTTTATCACCCGAAGGCTGCCGCAGACAACAGTGCCGCACACTTTGATGTCACAGACAGAGAGCTGGATGCGATACTCTCACATATGTTCCCTCTGGGACCTCTTCCACGCAATAAGGAAGCCTGGATCATCAGCTTTGCCGATAAAGCCTGCGCCATCGCGGAAGGCTGCCATATCGCCATTGCACTGGCCAGGCGGAACCGGATCGTCATCAATCCGGCATAATTTCCACACAAAAAACAGGGCCGTCGCCACTTCTGACGAGCCCTGTTTTTGTGTGGAAATTTATTTTATGGTAATACTTTGCAGATTACTTTATATATCTTAGTTCTCTTTCACAACAACCTTATCCAGATGCCAGATATCATCTACATACTCCTGGATAGTTCTGTCGGATGTGAACTTACCGCTGCATGCTGTATTGAGAAGTGCCATCTTAGCCCAGCGTTTCTCATCTTTGTATGCTTCCTCAACACGTTTCTGTGCTTCTGCATAGGAACGGAAGTCGCCAAGGATGAAGTACTGGTCAGGTCTCGGCATGTTGCGTTTGTCGAGAAGTGAATTATAAATGTCACGGAACATCTCTGTATCGCTGGAGAAGGTTCCGTTGATCAGCTGCATCAGTACCTGACGGATCTCCGGATCTGTGTTGTAGATGAAGTCCGGATCGTAACCGCCGTTATTCTCATAGTTGATGATCTGGTCAGAGCTCATACCGAAGATAAATGCGTTCTCCTCGCCAACCTCCTGTACGATCTCGACGTTGGCACCATCCATGGTTCCAAGTGTCGGAGCACCGTTCAGCATGAATTTCATGTTACCTGTACCGGAAGCCTCTTTACTTGCTGTGGAGATCTGCTCGGAAACATCTGCTGCCGCAAAAATGATCTCGGCGTTGGATACACGGTAGTTCTCGATGAATACAACCTTCAGCTTACCGTTGATGGAAGCATCATTGTTTACAACATCTGCCACACAGTTGATCAGCTTGATGATCTTCTTTGCACGTGCATAAGCTGCGGAAGCTTTTGCACCAAAGATAAATGTTCTCGGATAGAAATCCATCTCCGGATGTGCCTTGATCTGGTTGTACAGATAGATCACATGCAGGATGTTGAGAAGCTGACGTTTGTACTCATGAAGTCTCTTAACCTGGATATCGAAGATGGAGTGCGGGTCAACCTCAACACCATTGTGCTCCAGGATATATTTTGCAAGACGCTCTTTGTTCTTGAACTTGATGGTCATGAACTCCTGAAGAGCCTTCTCATCGTCTGCGTAAACCTTAAGCTTGGAAAGCTGGGAAAGATCTGTAATCCAGTCCGGTCCGATCTTGTCTGTTACCCAGTCAGCCAGAAGCGGGTTTCCATGAGCAAGGAAACGTCTCTGTGTGATACCGTTTGTTTTGTTGTTGAACTTCTCAGGCATCATCTCATAGAAATCCTTCAGCTCCTGATTCTTGAGAATCTCGGTATGAAGGCGTGCAACACCGTTTACAGAGTAGCCTGCAACGATCGCGAGGTGAGCCATCTTAACCTGTCCGTCATAGATGATCGCCATCTTCTTGATCTTCTCGAAGTTTCCAGGATATTTCTGCTGGATCTCAAGAATGAAACGACGGTTGATCTCCTCGATGATCTGGTATACACGCGGAAGCAGTCTGGAAAACAGCTCGATCGGCCATTTCTCAAGTGCCTCGGACATGATGGTGTGGTTAGTATAAGCACAGCATTTTGTTGTGATATCCCATGCCTGATCCCAGCCAAGACCTTCTTCATCAATGAGGATACGCATCAGCTCTGCTACTGCAACAGTCGGATGAGTATCGTTCATCTGGAATACAACCTTCTCATGAAGTTTTGTGATATCATCATGAGTTTTCTTATATTTGTCAATGGCTGCCTGAAGGCTGGCAGATACGAAGAAGTACTGCTGTTTCAGACGAAGCTCTTTACCTGCCATATGGTTATCATTCGGATAAAGCACCTCTACGATAGTACGTGCAAGGTTCTCCTGCTCTACTGCGTTGTGATAATCACCCTTGTCGAAAGAGTCAAGGTTAAAGTCTACGATCGGCTCTGCGTCCCAAATACGAAGTGTATTTACAACATCGTTGTTATAACCTGTGATCGGCATATCGTAAGGAACAGCCTTTACTGCCTGATATCCCTCATGGATAAATTTATTCTCGTTCTTCACCGGATCCCACTCAACGCGTACATATCCGCCGAAATGAACCTCTTTTGCATACTCCGGACGACGGAGTTCGAAAGGATAGCCGTTCTTCAGCCAGTTATCCGGTGCCTCTACCTGATAACCGTCACGGATTTCCTGCTTGAACATACCGTAACGGTAACGGATTCCGCATCCGTATGCACAGTAATTCAGAGTTGCAAGGGAATCCAGGAAGCATGCTGCCAGTCTTCCGAGTCCACCGTTTCCAAGAGCCGGATCCGGCTCCTGGTCTTCGATGCAGTTAATGTCAAGTCCAAGCTCCTCAAGAGCCTCCTTAACCTCGCCGTATGCGCCAAGGTTGATCAGGTTGTTTCCAAGGGCACGGCCCATAAGGAACTCCATGGACATATAATATACGATCTTCGGGTCCTGTTTTTCATACGCCTTCTGGCTCTTAAGCCAGTTGTCAATGATCACGTCCTTCACAGTGTAGCTTACAGCCTGAAAAATCTGCTCCTGTGTAGCCTCTTCCAGTGTTTTTCGATAAAGGAATTTTACGTTTTCTTTTACGCTTTTTTTGAACTCCTCTTTCTCAAACTGCTTGTCAATCATTAGTTTTCCTCCTGTACTTTGGATACTCCCAGTGTTACAGCCTCTTTGTTGATGTTCCATTCTTTGGTGTAACCCTCTGCTTCTCCCAGAACAATGTTTTCTGCCAGTACTTCACGTTTGATCTCATCCTGGTTTGCTTTCATGATATCCATGATCTTATCGTTATCTTTTGCATAGACAATGATCTTGTCCATGACTTCGAAACCAGCCTCTTTACGCATGGTCTGAACTTTGCTGATGATCTCGCGGACAAAGCCCTCCTGGATCAGCTCAGGTGTAAGGTTTGTATCAAGGACAACGGATGTTTCACCGTCTGTCTCTGTCACATAGCCCTCGCTCTGGGCTGTTTCGATCAATAAGTCTTCCTCTGCAAGCTCGACTCTGTTTCCGGCAATGTCAAGAACGAGAACACCATTATCTCTCAGCTCTTTCATTGCTGCGGTTCCGTCGATCTCGGAGAGTGCGGTACGGATGCCGTTCAGAAGCTTGCCGTATTTCGGTCCTACTGTACGGAGCTGCGGCTTGAAGCTGTAGGAAATGAAGGACTCTACATCATCTGCGAATTTCACTTCTTTTACGTTAAGCTCATCTGCGATGATATCTGTGTAGAATTTATCCATAGCTTTCTCAGCTTTTACATACATGGTTCCGATCGGCTGACGGTTCTTAATGTTTGCGGTATTTCTGCATGCACGTCCGAGAACAACGATCTCAAGAAGCTCTTCCATGTTTGCCTCGAGATCCTTGTCAATCCATGCCTCGTTTACCTTCGGGTAATCGCAGAGATGGATACTCTCCGGAGCATTTGCATCAATGCTGCGAACAAGGTTCTGGTAAATATCCTCAGTCATGAACGGGATCATCGGAGCTGCAGCCTTGGCAACAGTTACCAGTGCTGTATAGAGTGTCATGTAAGCATTGATCTTATCCTGCTCCATGCCCTTAGCCCAGAAACGCTCACGGCTTCTTCTTACATACCAGTTACTCATATCATCAACAAATTCCTGAAGTGCTCTTGCAGCCTCCGGAATCTTGTAGGAATCAAGATCTGCATCGACAGTCTTCACCATGGTATTCAGCTTGCTGAGCAGCCATTTATCCATAACCGGAAGCTTATCGTAATTTAAAGTATATTTAGTCGCATCAAAATTGTCAATGTTCGCATACAATACGAAGAATGCGTAAGTGTTCCACAGAGTGCTCATGAACTTTCTCTGTCCCTCTACAACTGCCTTGCCGTGGAAACGGTTCGGAAGCCATGGAGCACTGTTGATGTAGAAGTACCAGCGGATAGCATCTGCGCCGTATTTGTTCAGTGCGTCAAACGGATCTACGGCATTTCCTTTGGACTTACTCATCTTCTGTCCGTTCTCATCCTGTACATGTCCCAGAACGATTACATTCTTATACGGAGCCTTATTGAAAAGCAGTGTGGACTCAGCAAGAAGGGAGTAGAACCATCCTCTTGTCTGGTCAACAGCCTCGGAGATGAAGTCTGCCGGGAACTGCTGCTCAAACAGGTCTTTATTCTCAAACGGATAATGATGCTGTGCAAAAGGCATTGCTCCGGAATCAAACCAGCAGTCGATAACCTCCGGTACACGATGCATGGTCTTGCCGCAATCCGGACACTTCATAGTGATGTCGTCAATGTATGGGCGGTGAAGCTCGATGGTCTTCGCACGCTCGTCACCACTCTTCTCATAGAGATCCTGGCGGCTTCCCACGGATTCCATATGTCCGCACTCACACTGCCAGATGTTCAGTGGTGTTCCCCAGTAACGGTTTCTGGAAATACCCCAGTCCTGAACGTTCTCAAGCCAGTCACCGAAACGTCCCTTACCGATGCTCTCCGGAATCCAGTTGATAGTATTATTGTTACGGATCAGATCATCCTTTACTGCTGTCATCTTGATGAACCAGGACTCACGTGCATAGTAGATAAGCGGTGTGTCACATCTCCAGCAGTGCGGATAATCATGCTCGAATTTCGGTGCGTCAAAAAGCTTGCCCTCTTTGTCAAGGTCTGTGAGAACCATAGGGTCCGCTTTCTTTACGAATACACCGGCATATGGTGTCTCTTTGGTCATGTTGCCCTGTCCGTCTACGAACTGTACGAACGGAAGGTCATACTCACGTCCGACACGGCTGTCATCCTCACCAAATGCAGGTGCGATATGAACGATACCGGTACCATCGCTCATGGTAACGTAGTTGTCACAGGTTACGAAATGAGCTTTTTTGCGCTGTTTTGCTGCTGCCTCGCCTGTGCATGCAAAAAGCGGCTCATATTCCTTACGCTCAAGGTCTGTTCCTTTATATTTCTCAAGAATCTCATATGCAGGCTCATCATCCTTTGCAAGCTTGCCGAGAACCTTGTCCAGAAGTGCTTCTGCCATGTAGTAGGTATATCCGTCTGCTGCTTTTACCTTACAATAGATCTCATCCGGGTTTACACAAAGTGCAACGTTGGATGGAAGTGTCCATGGTGTTGTTGTCCATGCCAGGAAGTATGCATCCTCACCGACAACCTTGAAACGAACGATAGCAGAACGCTCTTTAACAGTCTTGTAGCCCTGGGAAACCTCCTGTGCGGAAAGCGGAGTTCCACAACGCGGGCAGTAAGGAACGATCTTGAAGCCTTTGTAAAGAAGACCTTTGTTCCAGATTTCTTTCAGTGCCCACCACTCAGACTCGATGAAATTGTTGTCGTATGTTACATAAGGATGCTCCATGTCAGCCCAGAAACCAACTGTAGAGGAAAAATCCTCCCACATTCCTTTATATTTCCATACGCTCTCTTTGCACTGCTGGATGAACGGCTCCATTCCGTACTCCTCGATCTGCTCTTTTCCGTCAAGACCAAGCTTCTTCTCAACCTCAAGCTCAACCGGAAGTCCGTGAGTATCCCATCCTGCTTTTCTCGGAACCATGTAGCCCTTCATTGTACGGTATCTCGGGATCATATCCTTGATAACTCGTGTCAGAACATGTCCGATATGTGGCTTACCGTTAGCGGTAGGCGGTCCGTCATAGAATGTGTATGTCTCGCCCTCTTTACGGCTGTCCATACTCTTTTCGAAAATCTTGTTGTCTTTCCAGAATTTCTCAACTTCTTTTTCACGGTCAACAAAATTCAGATTCGTGTCAACTTTACGATACACAATATTTACCTCCTGTGTCTGATTACTGGCTGCTGCCTCATCTGTAAGGCCACAGCGGATTCTTTCCTCACAGATACCTGTTCGTGCCAATGCTTCGGGCACTTATAAAAAAAGACCCCATCCTGTAAAAGGACGAAGTCTGATTCGCTGTACCACCTGTTACATTATACGGGCCTGTGTCCGGATTCCTGCGTCTTATGCTCTGTGTTATGGCGCGGGCCGTTGTTCCATGTCTGTTCATAGCGGACAATTCTTTGTATCTGCCGATATATGTTCCCTGTAACGGAGGAAATCCGTCAGCTCTTACTTGATGATCATCTGTACATCAGATATTCTTCCCGGCTGCTGCCGGACAACTTCGGAACTGAAGCTCAGGAGTGATATTCCGCCATATTTACTCGTCCCGGGCTCCCACCATCCCCGGTTCGCTGCAAGCTTTCCATATGGCTTACTGTCTCCATCACAGCTTTTTCTATATACGCTGTCTATTATAGGTTGGGGAAAATCCATATGTCAAGTGTTTTCAGGGATTTTTTCTTATTATATGTATGTTCACTTCTTCTTAATGGAATTTTCACAGACTGCAAGTAGTTTTTCCGGGAGGAAAGTGGTATACTACTACAGAATCTTGAGGGCAAAAATACAGCTTTTCATTAATACAATGCTATAATTAATGAAATACTGCACCTCATCACAAAACGGGCAAGAGTTTTTTCGGTTACTGATTTCCAAATGAATAATAACCTTCTCTCCCGGATTTATTACTGAAAGGTATCTTATTATGAAAAATATGAAAAAACGATCCCTGCGCCGGATCTTTGCCGGTATTCTCTGTGTGGGAATCCTGCTTACAGGCGCCGAGCCATGCAGCGCTTCCGCGCCTCTTGGATACGATGAATATGGTGATCCTATCGTCACTGCCACACCGGTTCCTGATGGACAGTCATCCGGTCAGGCCGCAGCAATCATGCCTGCTCACTCCAGCTATTATTCTCAGGCCGCCGACACCGATTCCATTGACGGGTGGCCCAAAGGTCCCGGCATCGAAGCACAGGCTGCAGTCCTTATGGACGTAAATACAGAAGCCGTTCTTTATTCCAAAAATGCGGACACACAGCTCTATCCTGCCAGCATCACAAAGATCCTGACTACACTGCTTGCCTGCGAAAATCTGAACGCTAAGACAAATATTACCGTATCTGAGAACGCTTCCACCAGTGTAACTGCCGGAGATTCCAGTATTTATGCGGCTCCCGGTGAAGAATTTACCAGGGATCAGGCCCTGATGGCCGTCATGCTCCAGTCCGCTAATGAAATGTCTGTCGCCGTTGCGGAAGAAGTTTCCGGTTCTGTAAAGAAATTCACAGAACTCATGAACTGGCGCGCCAAGCTTTTTGGCTGCAAGAACACACACTTTAACAATCCTAACGGTCTTCCGGATGAGAATCATTACACCACAGCCTCCGACATGGCAAAGATCGCCAAATCCGCCTGGCTAAACCCTCTTTTCCGGCGATACTGTACCAAACGTTATTACGAGATCCCGCCTACCAATAAATTTACCGAAGCCCGACAGCTGCTCAATCATCACAAGATGATGAAAAACGGCGAATACTATTATGAAGGTGTCCGTGGCGGAAAAACAGGATATACCGATGCATCCGGAAACACGCTTGTCACCTACTGCAAACGAGGAAATATAACGTTGGTAGCCGTAATCCTGAATTCTACTTCCGCGGCAAATGCTTACAGCGATACTGCTTCTCTTTTTAATTATGGTTTTGAAAATTTTGAAAAGGTGGATATGAAGGTGTCCATGGAGCCAGTCCCGTTTAAGGTACTCCCCTGTGACAAATATATCCTTAAGAATAACGGAAACACCTATCCGTTTTATTATCAGACAAAGGTTTATGTGACTATTCCAAAAGGTATCAAAAAATCACAGCTCAACAAACGCCAGGCCGTTCTTCAGAATGCTGTCGGCCCACTGCGTCTGAAAAGCAAATATTATTATAAGAAACAAATGGTCGGATGGGGAATGCAATACGAACGAAACATCGTATCAGATCTTCTCCTGGCTTCGTAACATTTTCCTGCGGCGGAGAGATTCGTGCTTTTCACGGATCTCATCCGCCGCTTCTGTATCTTCTGCTCTCAGGGTCTTCACCCCGAAATATTTTCCCTCATCCGTTTTTCGAATCCTGATCTTTCCGGCAACAGGTCCATGCTCATGACAAAGGGCAAGGCTGTAATACACCTTGGGATTGTTGGTACTGAACCAACGGATTTTCCGCTTGGCAGGGCATCTGCAGATGGGACACATGGTACTTACCATGGTGCGGTCCTTCATCAGGCGCTCCTTTGATACAAATTCCCTGGACACAAACTTGTCATGGTCTGTATAGGAAATATAGATCTCGCTGTCTCTGGATTTTGGATTCTGATATACATCCAGGGACGGATGACGGATCATGCATGCTTCATCGATCTCCAGGAGTATCCTGGCAGTATAGCTGGCGTCTGCCAGTGCCCGGTGAAAATCCCGTTTTTTGGGAAGCTCCAGATAGTCTGTGGCATATTCCAGGGAACGCCTGGATATTCCATCCTCGAATTTTATGCTGAAAAGTTTCTGCACATCATAGTAATGCACTGGCCCTGGCATCAGCTTCAAAAGATTATAGTATTTCATATTGCGCTGAAGTTCCATCACATCCTGGTCTCCCCAGGTAAAAAAGCGATACTCCTCCCCGCACCATTCCAGAAATCTGCGAATCGCCCTTGGAAAAGGAATGCCGTTTTCCAGTTCATGATAATCCACGTGGATCACTTCGTGGATACTGTCGTGGATCCAATGGTACACTTTGGGCTTGATCAGGCACTGAAAGGTATCAACGATCTCTCTTTTTTCATTTAATTTTACTGCCCCGATCTCTATGATCTCAAACGGGAGCCGACTATCCGGATGTCTTCTTCCATCCGGATTCTGGTTCCATTCCAGGTCAAATACAATATAGTTCATGGGTTTTCTGTCCTCTTATCTGACAGTGTGCACAGATATCTTTATGAAGAGCAGGCACTGTGTTCTGCTCCTCTATATCTTATGAACGCAACTGCTTCATGGTCTGATCCCGGTTATTTCCCGGTTCTGCACTCAGAAACAGAATAAATTGCTTCAAACAGCTCCTGCTGGAAGCTTTCTGTATCTGCATCTGTCAGAATCATATCTTTCATTTCATCTTCTTCGTGTAGCCACCAGCGGAAATCGCATAATGTGGCACCCCGTCCGGCACCGTCTGAACAGTCCACATCCAGGAATACTTTTTCTGTTTTAAAGAACTCCGGATGGATGAGATACATAAACGGTACAGCAGCATGGATACTTGCCACGCAGCGATATTTGGAAAAATTTTCAAGTACGTAGCCGGCCATATCTCCACAGGCTCTGGCTGCCGGATCACCGGACTGGCACAGCTTCATGATCTGGTTTCTGGTAAGATTACATTTCAGGGTAGCATCCAGTCCGCACATGATCAGTGGGATTCCGGAATCGAATACGATCTTTGCCGCCTCCGGATCTGCGTAGATATTGAATTCTGCTGCCGGTGTGATGTTTCCGCCTTTTGCTGCACCGCCTGTAAATACAATTTTTCTGATCTTATTCTTTATTTCAGGAAAAACCTTCAACAGAAGTGCAAGATTAGTCATTGGTGCAGTTTCAATCATTACTACCTGCTCGCCCTCCGGAAGGGTATTCAGAATATCACGGATAAAAAGCACTGCATTGTCAGAAGCAGCCTCTGTTTTTGCTTCCGGCAGTACGCAATGGCCAAGCCCTGTCTCTCCGTGAAATTCTTCCGCATAAATTGCCGCTTTCACAAGAGGACGATCCTGGCCTCCTGCCACCGGAACCTTCAGTCCGTAAAAATCCACCAGCTCCAGTGCATTTTTGGTCACTCTTTCTATCCTGGTACTTCCTGCAGATGTCGTCACTGCAAGCAGCTCCAGTTCATCCTGATGTGCTGCCGCATATGCCAGTGCGATCCCGTCATCGATTCCGGGATCACAGTCCATGATAACCTTGATCTTATCTCCCATATATTCACCTCTGTAAAAACTCTTTCCCCAGTTTTATAGTATTGCCGAATTTCCGCTGTTTACCTGTTCCAAGTATAACAGAGTGGGGAGGGAGTGTAAAGTTAATCAGAATTCACCTCTGTACTTCAGGCTGAAACGTAAAGAACCCCTCTGCCGGGCATTGGCAGAGGGGTGGAAAAAAAAGGGGGTTATATTCATTTATATAAACAAATGCAATGTGCAATTTGGAGTTTTAAGTCAGGCGGATAAAATTATCCGCATTCGGTCAACCGGCCATTATCTGGTTATCTCTGCAATATCCGTTTGGGTTGTTCCGGATATTTGCTTCAAAGTAAATGCCGATCAATCAATAGAAACAAATTTCTTCTCTTCTGCTTCTTTCTTGGTCTCTTCCTTCGGGAAGGTTACATAAAGGATTCCGTTCTCATATTTCGCATGGATATCTTCATGCTTAATGCTCGAGCCTACATAAAAGCTTCTGTTGCAGGTTCCTGTATAACGTTCTCTGCGAACATATTTACCTTTATCATCCTTCTCGTCCTTCTTCTCTTCTCTGGTTGCCTGAATGTTCAGATAACCATTCTTCAGCTGGATCTTCACATCCTCTTTCTTAAATCCCGGAAGATCGATCTCCAGTTCATAATTGCCATCTACATCACGGATATCTGTCTTCATCATATCCTTCACCTGAGGATAAGCATTGGCAGCTGCCTGACGGCCTGCAGGATATCCCATAAAATCATCAAATAAATCTTCTCCGAAAATACTTGGCATTAACATAACTCATTCCTCCTGATCTATATTCGCTGCGTATTATGCAGGCGTTTTTAATTTACTGTTTCTGAAAACTCTGTAAGAACTTTCTCCGGAAGATTTCTTTTTCTCTCTTCCTTTGTTCTGTATGTACTATAACACGCATTATTAGCACTGTCAAGAGGCGAGTGCTAATTTCACACTTTCTTCACATTTTCCCTAAAATGAAAAACTAATTTCCACTCTCAGCCCTTTATGTTCTTTTGCTGAAATTAGG
>NZ_QUGH01000016.1:0-77281 GCF_003478985.1 Ruminococcus sp. AF20-12LB
TCAGGGAAGGGAGAACAAGTGTTTCTTTTATACTATAGAGATTTTTTTGAGCAGATATGCTCAGATGTGCAATTTATCTCACCACCTGAAGAGGTGGGAGAATTCTTGCTACATTTGTTAAAACAGCAGGGAACTTCAACATATGTATAAAAATGTAATTACAAAGACAGCCTGTAAAATATACAAAAAAGAGAAAAATAATCGATCAAACTTTGTGAGGAAATCAAGTTTCTCGAGAAACCTATTGATTTTCGATAAATCTGGAATATACTAATTTTAGATAAAAGTAGTGATATAGGTATAAAATATATCAAAATGCTAGATGACTTTAATGAAGACAGAGAAAAATTGCATTTTGATATAAAACAAGAAAAACGCTGCTATTTATGCAAGCATAAAGCTATGTTAAAATAGATTTCAGAAAAAAGAAACCAGAGAATAAGTATTGGAGAACCCGGATGGCCATATCAGTTAAATGGGTGATATCCGACTTATCAAATAAAAGGAAAAGGAAGGAGCATTACAAGATGCGCAACAGAAGTAAATGGATCCTCTGTATGGGACTTGCTTTTACCATGGCAGCTTCCGTTACATTGAGCGGATGCGGCACAGGTAAAAAGGACAGCGGAAAGACAGAGATCGAACTTGTGCAGTATAAACCGGAAGCAGTCAAGGCATTTGAAAAGCTGGAAGAAAAATTCAATGCCACTCATGATGATATCCATCTTACCATCGAATCCCCAAACGATGCTATGACTGTGTTGAAGACAAGATTTATCCGTGAGGACAATCCGGATATCATCGGAATCGGAGGCGATGTTAACTTTTCCAATTTTATTGATTCTGATATGCTGATGGATATTTCCGATTATCAGGGACTGGATTCGATCAAAGATGCATATAAAGAAATTGATAAAGCGCTGGAATTCGTTCCGGAAGACGGAGTCTATGCGGTTCCTTACGTGGCCAATGCCGCCGGGATCCTTTACAATCGTGAGCTTTTCAAGGAGCATGGCTGGCAGATCCCGACTACATGGGATGAATTTATGAGCCTTTGCCAGAAAATCCAGGATGCAGGTATCCAGCCGCTTTATTTCGGATTTAAAGATACTTGGACCTGTCTTGCACCGTGGAATTCTATTTCGGTGGATCTTGCACCATCTGATGTATGCCATCAGGTAAACCAAGGAAAAACTACTTTTGAAAAAGAGTATAAGGAAGTAGCAGACCGTATGCTGGAGCTTATCCAGTATGGACCGGATGATCCCTTTGCCTATGATTACAATGGAGCCTGCACCGCTTTTGCAAAAGGGGAAGCTGCCATGTATCCCATCGGAAGCTATGCGATCCCGCAGATCCAGAGTGTAAACCCGGATATGGATATTGATTCTTTTGTGACACCGGCAAGCAATGATCCGTCAGAAAACAAACTGAATTCCGGAGTTGACCTTCAGTTCTGTGTGATGAATGACTGTGAGAATAAGGAAGCTGCCTATGAAGTGCTGGATTTTCTCCTTGAGGATGAAAATGTACAGACATATCTGGATGACCAGAAGGCAGTTCCATGCAAAGAGGGTGATTTCACACTTCCCGCTACTCTGGATGGTATGAAGGAATACATAGAAGAGGGAAGGATGGCCGACTACCAGGATCATTATTATCCTACAGAGATGGCTGTGGATGCACAGATACAGACCTTCCTGATGAAAAAGGATAAAGATGCATTCCTGAAAAAATTTGATACAGACTGGACAAGATATAACCGTGACATTATCCGTAAAGTACAGGACTATGAGGAGAAGAACGGGGAAGGAGAGAACTGATCATGGAAAAAAAATCTATGAGTGGAAGAAAGCTGACCTTTCTTCTGATCACCATTCCGATCGTGGCATTATTTTTCTGCTTTAACACACTGCCTCTGATCAAGGGTGTGATCTACAGCTTTACAAACTTTAAAGGCTATGGAAGCTATGACTGGGTAGGGCTTCGAAACTATAAGGATCTTTTTACAGACAGCCGTGTTGGCGGTTCCTATCTGTTTACCTTTAAGCTGGCCATCGTGGCAACTATCGTAACGAATGTACTCAGCCTGATCCTGGCACTTGGACTGAACAGCAAGATCCGTTTCAAGAGTGCACTGCGTGGAGCTTATTTTATTCCTAATGTACTTGGCGCACTGGTCGTAGGATATATTTTCAATTATTTCTTTACATATATCCTGCCTGCATTCGGAAAGATGGTCGGAAATAAAACATTGTCTTCCAGCATGCTTTCCAGTACGAGCCTTGCATGGGTAGCCATCGTGATCGTGTGTGCATGGCAGTCCATTGCAATGAATACGATCATCTATATTTCCGGGCTTCAGACAGTGCCGGAGGATGTATACGAGGCAGGAGCTATTGATGGTGCTACCGGATTCAGTAAGTTCCGTTACCTGACATTCCCACTGATCGTTCCGTTTTTCAGTATCAACATGGTTCTCTGTGTGAAAAACTTCCTGATGGTATTTGATCAGATCATGGCTTTGACAAAAGGTGGTCCTGCACAGAGTACAGAATCCATTTCCTATCTGATCTATAACAATGGTATGAGTGGCGGTCAGTTTGGATTCCAGAGTGCCAATGCGGTTATATTCTTTATTGTGATCGTGATCATTTCTGCAATGCAGTTGACTATCACAGGGAAAAAGGAGGAGCAGCTGTAATGAAAACGAAAGTAAGGGAAAAAGCGAACTGGCCGGTAACGATCCTTCTGATCCTTGGCCTTATCACAGTGGTATTTCCGCTTTATATGACAATTGTGATCGCATTCAAGCAGCCGACAGAGATGACCAACAGTGTAGCCGGGATCCTGTCTCTGCCGCAGAAATTCAGTCTTGCCAATTTCAGGGAAGCTATGGAGGTAACAGACTTCTGGCATTCTCTTGGAAACAGTGTATTGATCACTGTGATCACAGTGGTTCTTGCTATTGTAATTCATTCACTTTTAGGTTATGCTATAGCCAGAAACAAGAGAAGTAAATTTTATAAATTTATCTATCTCTATGTAGTGAGCGGTATGTTTGTTCCGTTTGCTATCCTGATGATGCCGCTTGTAAAGCAGACTGCTGAGATGGGGCTTGATAACAAAGTCGGTGTGATCATTCTTTATACGGTATTTTATATGCCTATGAACGTGCTTCTTTATTCCGGATATCTGACAAACATTCCGATGGCCCTTGAGGAGGCCGCCTGTGTGGATGGAGCCAGCACCTGGAAAACATACTGGAAGATCATCTTTCCGATCATGAAGCCGATGCATGCCACAGTGGCAGTTCTGACAGCACTTGGAACTTGGAATGATGTTATGACTCCGCTGGTTATCATGTCCGGATCTACAGGTGGAACCACATTGCCTCTGGCACAGCTGAATTTCCAGACTCAGTTCGGAACAAACTATAACCTTGCGTTTGCCTCTTATCTGCTGGCACTGCTTCCGATCCTTCTGTTTTATCTGATCTGCCAGAAGCACATTTTAAATGGTGTTGTAAACGGTGCCGTAAAATAAAAACACAAGAAAAAGGAGGATTCACATATGGGAATCATCTACTGCGAGAAAGACAGAACGTTTACCCTGCAGACAAAAGAAACTACATATCAGATGCAGGTGGATCAGTACGGATTTCTTCTTCATCTCTATTATGGTAAAAAGGCAGAAGGCTGCATGGATTATCTTCTGACTTACTATGACAGAGGATTTTCCGGAAATCCCTATGATGCGGGAACAGACAGAACCTATTCCATGGACTCTCTTCCACAGGAGCTTTCCTGCTACGGAAACGGAGATTTCCGCAGTGCATCACTGATGCTGGAAAACGGTGACGGAAGCATGAGCTGTGATATGCGTTACAAGAACTATACTATCCGTGACGGTAAATACAGCCTTCCGGGGCTTCCGGCTGTTTATGCGGAGAACGATGAGGCACAGACTCTGGAGATCGTACTGGAGGATCCGGCTACCGGCGTGGAGGCCATGCTTCTTTACGGTGTACTTCCGGAACTGGATATCATTACGAGAAGCGTCTATGTCCGTAATCAGAGCAGTGAGAAGATCTATGTGAATAAGGTGATGTCCGCAGAACTGGATTTTCTTTACGGAGATTATGACCTGCTTACTTTTTACGGAAGACATGCCATGGAACGGAATCTGCAGAGGGTTCCGGTAGCACACGGAAGTCAGATGATCGGCAGTGTCCGTGGTACATCCAGCCATCAGTATAATCCGATGATGATCCTGGCAGAAAAGGACACTACAGAGGATCATGGAGGTTGCTATGCTATGTCCTTTGTATACAGTGGAAATTTCCAGGGTGAGGTTCTGAAGGATCAGTACAATCAGACAAGAATGCTCCTTGGTGTACAGGAGGAGTGCTTCCGGTATCCGCTGGAAGCCGGGGAGACCTTCTATGCGCCTGAGGTGATCTTAAGCTACACAGATCAGGGAATGAACCGTCTTTCCCAGAATCTGCACAGCTGCATCCGTCACCATATCTGCCGCGGCAAATATAAAACAGCGATTCGTCCGGTACTGGTAAACAGCTGGGAGGCAGCATATTTTGATTTTACAGGGGAGACTTTATATAATCTGGCAAAAGAGGCAAAGAGCCTTGGTATCGATATGCTGGTTCTGGATGACGGTTGGTTTGGAAAACGTGACGATGACAACAGTGGTCTTGGGGACTGGTATGTTAATGAGAAGAAGCTTGGAGAGACTCTCGGCGGACTGGTAAAAAGAGTCAATGACCTCGGAGTGAAATTCGGTATCTGGGTCGAGCCGGAGATGATCTCTGAGGACAGTGATCTTTACCGCGAGCATCCGGACTGGGCACTTACGATTCCGGGAAGAAAACCAGTGAGGTCCAGAAATCAGCTGGTACTTGATTTTTCCAGAAAAGAAGTTGTAGATGGAATCTTCGGACAGATCAGTGCGGTATTGGATAATGCCAATATTGAGTACGTTAAATGGGACATGAATCGAAGCCTGATGGATGTATTTTCCGTAATGACCAAGGATCAGGGACGTGTAATGTATGATTATGTCCTGGGATTGTACGATTTTCTGGACCGTATGGTGAACCGTTATCCGGATCTTCTGATCGAGGGCTGCAGCGGCGGTGGCGGAAGATTTGACGCAGGCATGCTGTATTACACACCGCAGATCTGGTGCAGCGACAACTCTGATGCTGTTGACAGGCTTCGAATCCAGTATGGCACTTCCTTCGGATATCCGGTATCGGCCATGGGAGCACATGTGTCTGCAGTGCCGAACCATCAGACAGGAAGGATCACTCCGTTACATACCAGAGGTGTGGTTGCCATGTCCGGAACCTTCGGCTACGAGCTGGATCTTCTGAAGCTGACTGAGGAAGAAAAAGACGAGGTCCGCAGCCAGATCGGGGAATTCCGTAAGTATGCGCCACTGATCCAGAACGGACGATACTATCGCCTGACAGATCCGTTTAAGAGTGAGATCTGTGCATGGGAGATCGTTGGAAATTCTCAGGAAGAAGTTCTGCTCAATGTTGTCATGGAGGAGATCCATGGAAACATGACTGTGAATTATGTGCAGCTTCGCGGACTTGATGAGAGTGCTCTGTATAAGGAACAGGCTACCGGCAGGATCTATTCCGGAGCTGCTCTGATGCATGGTGGAATGCCGCTTCCAGCAGAGTTTGGGGAGTACAGAGCTTATCAGTATCATTTTGTGCGAGAATAAAACAGAGCCTTTTTAATCTGTGAAATAAAGATAAAATAAAAGATCCGCCGGATCGAACAGTTCTCTGATAACTGTCTGATCGGCGGATTTTTTGATCGTTTGTGATGAAATATTATGTATTCTGAGAATTATAAGATCAGTGGACGGTAATCTGATAGCTTTTAATAAACTCTTCATCCGGTTTCAGAACGTTGATATTATTTTTTTCAGAGAGCGATTTTTCAAAACCACAGTCATCACAGCGTCCCATCCACGGCTCCAGGCATACAAAGGGAGCACCGGGTACGGACCAGATACCGAAATTCGGGAAGCCCTCACTGGTAAGTGTCAGATATGGAGTTCCGTCCGGGAAGAGGATACCGGCCTTTTGGATCTGGCCGTTATCAAAAACAAGAGCGTCTTTATCAAACATATGAGGAGCAATGGAACAGGTTCCGTTTTCAAGGGAAAGTGTATGTGGCTCGTCAGCAATGACTGTTCCTGCAGACGTATCGATGAGGAGATAGGTAAGAACGTCCAGGCCTTCAAAAGCAAGACGGTAATCGCTCTGGGATTCTCCTTCACGTACCGGAACACGGAATGCCGGATGGCCGCCGATGGTAAAATACATAGTTTCAGAATCATTATTAACTACTTCCCAGCATACGTCCAGGTCATGCTCCTTCAGAGTGTAGGTGATCTTCAGAGCGAAAGCAAACGGATAAACCTTCAGGGTTTCTTCGGAGGACTTAAGGACAAAGGAAAGGGAAGTATCGGTAATATCCGTGCAGATAAAATCGCTGTCCCTTGCAAAGCCGTGCTGTCTGGAAGGATATTCCTTTCCGTTCAGACGCCAGATATCTTTGTAGTTACGTCCCACGTTGGGAAAAAGTACAGGCGCATGGCGTTTCCAGTAAGCCGGATCTGCCTGCCAGAGGATCTCCCTGTCATTAGTCTTGTCATAGATTCCGGTGAGTTCAGCACCGTGGTCGGAAACGGAAATCTTAAGAAAGCTGTTTTCAATCGTTCGTGTCATGATAAACCTCCTGTATGACAGCATTCGGGTAATATTACCCCGGAATTGCTGCATGTTTTTTTCTATTTTAGCACATTTTACAGACGATAACGAGAAAAATACGATCCATGGAAAAAATAACTGGAAAATCTGTCAGATTTACCAAGAGAAATTGCTGTTTTTTGGAAGAATAACCTTGACTAATGAAGGAGAAATCTATACAATAATTATGTGCGTAGAAAACATACATTTTTATGTTTTAAAGAACAATAATTAGGAGGAAAATGTAAAATGGCAAAATGGGTTTACATGTTTACAGAAGGTAATGCTACTATGAGAAATCTTCTGGGCGGCAAAGGTGCCAACCTTGCTGAGATGACAAACCTCGGTCTTCCTGTACCGCAGGGCTTCACAATCACAACAGAGGCCTGCACACAGTACTACGAGGATGGCAGATCCATCAATGATGAGATCATGGCTCAGATCATGGAAGCAATTACCAAGATGGAAGGAGTTACCGGTAAGAAATTCGGTGACAAAGAAAATCCTCTGCTTGTATCCGTTCGTTCTGGTGCGAGAGCATCTATGCCTGGTATGATGGACACAATCCTCAACCTTGGTTTAAATGAAGAAGTTGTTAACACTCTTGCTGAGAAATCCGGCAATGAGCGTTGGGCTTGGGACTGCTACAGAAGATTCATCCAGATGTATTCTGACGTAGTTATGGAAGTTGGTAAGAAATACTTCGAGGAGCTCATCGATGAGATGAAGACTAAGAGAGGTGTTAAGCAGGACGTTGAGCTTACAGCTGCTGACCTGCATGAGCTTGCTGACCAGTTCAAAGCTGAGTATAAATCCAAAATCGGTTCTGATTTCCCAACTGATCCGAAGGAGCAGCTGGTTGGTGCGATCAAAGCCGTATTCCGTTCCTGGGACAACCCACGTGCGAACGTATATCGTCGTGACAATGATATCCCATATTCCTGGGGTACAGCTGTTAACGTACAGATGATGGCATTCGGTAACATGGGTGATGACTGTGGTACAGGTGTTGCCTTCACACGTGACCCTGCTACAGGTGCTAACGGCCTGTTCGGTGAGTTCCTTACTAATGCACAGGGCGAGGACGTAGTTGCCGGTGTTCGTACACCAATGCACATCTCCGAGATGGAGCAGAAGTTCCCGGAAGCATTCGTACAGTTCAAACAGGTTTGCGAGACTCTGGAGAAACACTACAGAGATATGCAGGATATGGAGTTTACTGTAGAGCATGGTAAACTGTATATGCTTCAGACACGTAATGGTAAGAGAACTGCACAGGCTGCTCTTAAGATCGCTTGTGACCTCGTTGATGAGGGAATGAGAACAGAGGAAGAGGCTGTTGCAATGATCGATCCTCGTAACCTTGATACACTGCTTCATCCGCAGTTCGATGCAGCTGCTCTGAAAGCTGCTACACCGATGGGCAAAGGTCTTGGAGCTTCTCCAGGAGCTGCTTGCGGTAAGATCGTATTCTCTGCAGAGGACGCTGTTGAGTGGGCTGCAAGAGGAGAGAAAGTTGTTCTTGTTCGTCTTGAGACATCCCCAGAGGATATCACAGGTATGAAGGCTGCTCAGGGTATCCTGACAGTTCGTGGTGGTATGACATCTCACGCAGCCGTTGTTGCTCGTGGTATGGGATCCTGCTGTGTATCCGGATGTGGCGACATCGCTATGGATGAGGAGAACAAGAAATTCACACTTGCTGGTAAAGAGTTCCATGAGGGAGATGCAATCTCCATCGATGGTACAACAGGTAACATCTATGACGGACTTATCCCGACTGTAGATGCTAAGATCGCTGGTGAGTTCGGACGTATCATGGGATGGGCTGACAAGTACAGAACAATGAAAGTTCGTACAAACGCTGATACTCCTGCTGATGCTAAGAAAGCTCGTGAGCTTGGTGCAGAGGGAATCGGTCTTTGCCGTACAGAGCATATGTTCTTCGAGGGCAACAGAATCGACGCATTCCGTGAGATGATCTGCTCTGAGACAGTAGAGGAGAGAGAAGCAGCACTTGCTAAGATCCTTCCGGAGCAGCAGGGAGACTTCGAGAAACTCTATGAGGCACTTGAAGGAAATCCTGTAACCATCCGTTTCCTTGATCCGCCACTTCATGAGTTCGTTCCTACAGAGGAAGAGGACATCAAGAAACTGGCTGACGCTCAGGGCAAGACTGTAGAGCAGATCAAGACAATCATCGCTTCCCTTCACGAGTTCAACCCGATGATGGGACATCGTGGATGCCGTCTTGCTGTTACTTACCCAGAGATCGCTAAGATGCAGACAAGCGCTGTTATCCGTGCAGCTATCAACGTTAAGAAGAATCATCCGGATTGGAACATCAAACCGGAGATCATGATTCCGCTTGTTGGTGACATTAAAGAGCTTAAATACGTTAAGAAATTCGTTGTAGAGACAGCAGACGCTGAGATCAAAGCAGCTGGTTCTGACCTTGAGTACGAGGTTGGTACTATGATCGAGATCCCGAGAGCAGCTCTTACAGCTGATGATATCGCTAAAGAGGCTGACTTCTTCTGCTTCGGTACAAACGACCTTACACAGATGACATACGGATTCTCCCGTGATGACGCTGGTAAGTTCCTTAACGCATACTATGATGCTAAGATCTTCGAGAACGATCCATTCGCTAAGCTTGACCAGACAGGTGTCGGCAAACTTATGAAGATGGCTATCGAGCTTGGAAAACCGGTTAACCCGAAACTTCACGTAGGTATCTGCGGTGAGCACGGCGGAGATCCGTCTTCCGTAGAGTTCTGCAACGAGATCGGACTTGACTATGTATCCTGCTCACCGTTCCGTGTACCGATCGCTCGTCTTGCAGCAGCACAGGCAGCAATCGCTAAGAAGAACGCATAAGTAAGAATACATTTCAGGCTGAAATTTCAGTCTGAGCATATATAAAACTTCTGGCAGTCTGTAGAAATACAGATTGTCAGGAGTTTTTTCTTTATGATATTTTTTGAAGTATTCCGACGGTTTACGAAAAATAGGATTCATGGTATCATGAAAGAAACAGGGCAGAGAATGCCAGAGGATAAGGAGAATTTTATGAACCAGGAATCACAGACACCACATAAGAGGCGGGTACGATATAAAGGAAAATATCCGAAGAAATTTGAGGAGAAATATAAAGAGCTTCAGCCTGAGAAATATAAAGATACCATTGAACATGTGATCAGCAAGGGGAATACACCGGCTGGAATGCATATTTCCATTATGGTGAAAGAGATCATTGATTTTCTGGAGATTAAGCCGGGGCAGGTTGGATTTGATGCTACACTTGGTTACGGTGGGCATACAAAGGCCATGCTGGAATGCCTGAAAGGTCAGGGACACATGTACGCCACGGATGTGGACCCGGAAGAATCTGCCAAGACAAGGAAACGTCTGGCAGAGCAGGGATTCGGAGAAGATATCCTGACAATTAAACTCCAGAATTTCTGTACTATTGATGAGATCGCAGAGGAAGTTGGTGGCTTTGATTTTATCCTGGCGGATCTTGGGGTGTCTTCCATGCAGATCGACAATCCCAAGAGAGGGTTTTCCTTTAAGGTGGATGGCCCTCTGGATTTAAGGCTGAATCAGGAAACCGGGATCAGCGCAGCGGAACGGCTGGATACCATTTCGAGAGAAGAGCTTGCCGGAATGTTGGATGAGAATTCCGATGAGCCGTATTGTGAGGAGATCGCGAAGGCCATCACAGATGAGATCCGAAGAGGAAACCACATAGATACTACTACGAAGCTTCGTGAAGTCATTGAGAAGACATTGTCTTTCCTTCCTGAAAAAGAGAGGAAAGACACGGTGAAAAAAACATGCCAGAGAGTTTTTCAGGCACTGCGTATTGATGTGAACCGGGAATTCGAGGTCCTCTATGATTTTATGGAAAAACTTCCTGGAGCTCTGAAGCCAGGCGGCCGTGTAGCGATCCTTACCTTCCATTCCGGCGAGGACAAGCTGGTAAAGAAAGCCTTAAAGCAGGGCTATAAAGACGGCATCTATTCTGACTATTCAAAAGATGTGATCCGTCCTTCCGCACAGGAATGTGCACAGAATGGCCGCGCCAGATCCACGAAGATGCGCTGGGCTGTGAAGGCCTGAGTGAAGAGTGAAAGAGCAGTTCTGATACAGAAACAAAAAAATCCTGGAATGCGTTGACATCCGGGATTTTTTTTGCTATGTTATATAAGTTTACATATGATAAAGCTGCGGCTTAAACCGAATAGGAGAAAGGATATGGATGTGGAGGAAAAGAAGGACATTTTTGATAAACTGATGCATCTTCCGGTGCTGAATATATTTGAACCTTTTTATAAGAAACATAAGGAAGTTCTGATGTATCTGTTTTTTGGAGGGCTCACATTTTTTCTGAACATTGCGTTGTATGCATGGCTGGATAAGGGCCTGGGCATGAATGCGCTGATCGCCAATGTGATTTGCTGGGTGGTCTGCGTACTGTTCCAGTATTTTACAAACAGGACATGGGTATTCGACGGGCAGGTGGATTCCGCCGCCGGATTTTTAAAGCAGATGGCTTCGTTTTTCGGAGGCCGGCTCTTTACGCTGATTGTGGAGGAAGCAATCCTTGCGGTATTTATCACCTGGCTTGGATTTAACAGCATGGCAGTGAAACTTGTTGCTCAGGTGGTTGTGATCGTATTGAATTATGTGATCAGTAAATTGATTGTTTTTAAAAAGTAAAAGATATTTATATTTGCAGGAAAGGAGTTGAACTGAAATTGACAAAGGACAAGACAAATGATATGACTGTAGGGAATCCGGTGAGCCTGATCATCCGGTTTATGATTCCCATGTGCCTTGGAAATATTTTTCAGCAGTTTTATAATATTGCGGATTCCATTGTTGCGGGTCAGTTCCTGGGAGTAGATGCGCTGGCTGCGATCGGAAGCACCGGTTCACTGATGTTTTTTGTTACCGGATGGCTTAACGGACTGAGCAGTGGTTTTGCCATTCTGGTATCCCAGTGGTTCGGGGCGAAGCAATATGATAAGATGCGTCATTACGTAGCTATGTCCATCTGTTTGGCAGCAGCCTTTGCCATTGTGATGACCATTGGCTTTGAGGCTTTGAATGAACCGATCCTACGACTGATGAATTCGCCGGAGGATCTGATGGGATCTGTGAAGGGATATATGGGAATTATTTATGCAGGCCTGATCGTAACAGCGGCATATAATTCACTGGCAGCGTTTCTCCGCGCACTTGGAGATTCAAAATCTCCGCTGTATTTTCTGATCATTTCGGCAGTGATCAATGTGTTCCTGGATATTCTTTTTATTGTAAAAATCGGAATGGGAGTGGAAGGCTGTGCTTATGCTACGGTTATCGCACAGGCAATTTCCGCAGTCTGCTGCCTGATCTATATTATCAAAAAGTTCCCGATCCTGCATCTGAAGAAAGAAAACTTTGAAATTTCTTTTACCAGCTTCCGTTATCTGCTGGCCCTTGGTATTCCCATGGGACTTCAGTTTTCCATCACAGCGATCGGAACCATTATTGTACAGGGTGCTGTAAATATTTACGGTTCTGTATACATGGCAGGATTTTCCGCTGCGGGAAAACTACAGAATATCATTGTAACTGTATTTGTAGCTTTTGGTGCGACGATGGCAACCTTTGTAGGACAGAACCGTGGCGCCGGAAAGATGGACCGTGTAAAAGAAGGAATGAAATATACCCAGATCATGGTCTTGATCTGGAGTGTGATCACTATGATCATAATGTTCTTTTTCGGAAAGTACATGACCTGGTTATTTATTGACAAGTCCCAGACAGATGTTATTAATGTTTCTGTTACTTATTTTCATACTGTATTCTGGGCATATCCGTTCCTTGGAAGTATCTTCCTTTACAGAAACGGCCTTCAGGGACTGGGATATGGCCTGGTTCCCATGCTGGGCGGTGTGTTTGAACTGGTGGCAAGAAGTGCGATCGTTATGTTTGTTGCAGGAAAAACAAGTTTTGCCGGTGTATGTCTGGCGGATCCTGCTGCATGGATCGCGGCACTGATCCCGCTGATTCCGTATTATATTTATGTGATGAAAAAGTGGAGCAGGGGAAAAAAGGAAACTGTTGCCTGAGTGGGCATAATACAGAAAATGAAAAGAATAAATTTAGGCTTGCAATTATGGAAGATACAGTTATAATGATATTATAACTGCGGAAAAAAACCAGGAAACCGGGATTCCGGGTAAGATTACAGATCCAGAAGGGAGAATATAGATCATGGAAATCACAAAGAAAACAACAATGGGCGAGATGCTTGCATACGATGAGAAGATTGCATACATTCTTATGCAGGAAGGAATGCACTGCATCGGCTGTCCGTCTTCTATCGGTGAGTCTCTTGAGGAGGCATGTATGGTACACGGACTTGATGTAAACGCTGTACTGGCAGACATCCATCACTATGAAGAGACCAAGAACCAGAAATAAATAACAGAAACGTACAGATTACGGACCGTAAGGGATAACGACTGTGCATGTTTTTTTGACATGCCGTTGTTATCCCTTATTTTTTTTACACGTTTTATACGGAAAAGCGGAGGAAAACACCATGTATGTAATGATCGACAATTTTGATTCGTTTGTTTATAATCTAAAAGCGTATTTTGAGGAACTGGGGCGTGAGATCCTTGTAAAGCGCTGCGACGAGATCACCCTGGAAGAACTGGAGGAACTGAAGCCGGAAGGAATCATTCTTTCTCCGGGCCCCAAACGCCCCTGGGACGCAGCCCTTTGTGTGGAAACCGTAAACAGATTTCAGGGAAGGGTTCCGATCTTAGGAGTCTGTCTGGGACATCAGGTGTTGGGACACTGCGCAGGTGCGGTGGTAGAAAAGGGAAAACGTCCCATGCACGGAAAGGTGACAGAGATTCGCAACTATGGAACCGGAGTGTTTGCCGGTCTGCCGGAAGAATTTAAAGTGACAAGATACCATTCCCTGATTGTCCGTGGAGAAAGTCTTCCGGAAGAATATCAGGTAGATGCAGTTTCCAAAGACGGGGCAGTGATGGGAATTTCCCACAAAATCCTTCCGTTATACGGGGTACAGTTTCATCCGGAAGCAGTCCTTACGGAATACGGTCATGAGCTTCTTGAGAATTTCTGCAAAATCGCGGAAAGATTTCAGCAGGAGCAGGAAAGGGTAGCTATAGAAAAAACAGCCTGAGCAGAGAAAATACGGGAAATAAATAGGAGCTTGAACATGTACAGAGATCATCGTATCATAAAGAAACTGGACACATATATTCCGGCAGCAGAGATCTTCCGGATCTACGAAAAGGAACTGGGAGCCGCTTTTCTGGATTCTTCCCTTGTTAACGATCTGGGACGGTATTCCGTGATCGGAAGATGTCCGTATCTGAAGCTGGTAAAGGACGGAGAGACCTTTACTATCAATGGAAGACCGGAAACAGAGACAACCTTTGAAGACTATATGCGGGAATATTTGAATACCCATGAGGACAAAAATAACAGCGGACTTCCCATCGTATCCGGAGCAGTAGGGTATTTTTCCTATGATTACGGAAGAAAACAGATGGGAGTACCATCCGGAGAAAAGGAGCTTGTGACCGTTCCGGAGGCAGTTCTGACGTTTTATGACTGTTTTATTGTAGAAGACTGTCAGGAAAAAAGAACTTATCTTGTGTCAAATGGAATCAGTGAAGACGCTGCAGCAGAAATCGGAGCGATGGAAAAAGCAATCCGGGAATTTACAGAGGCGGGGAAAAAGGAAGGATCGGAAACAGGAGAAAAAAAGGAATCCGGAAACAGTATGGTCACGGAAAATTCTCACCGTGAGAAATTCAGGATCCAGGTTCATCCCAATTTTGAAAAAGAAGAATACAAACAGGCAGTAGACCGGATGATCCGGTATATTATAGAGGGTGATATCTATATTGCCAACATGACGCAGCAGCTGACTATTGAAAGCGAAAAACCGCCTCTGGATGTTTTTTATGATCTTCGAAAAAATAATCCGTCTCCTTTCGGCGGATATCTGGATTTCGGAGACTATCAGATCGTCTGTGCCTCTCCGGAACGTTTTCTGAAGATGAAAGACCGTCATGTAAATACTCGTCCTATAAAGGGAACAAGAAAACGTGGCGTAACATCTGAGGAAGATGAAATGCTCCGTCGGGAGCTTCAGGATTCAGGAAAAGATAAGAGTGAACTTCTTATGATCGTAGATCTGGAGCGAAATGATCTGAACCGGGTGTGTACACCGGGAAGCGTGAAGGTAACCGAGCTTTTTACAGTGGAAGCATACGCTACGGTTTTTCATCTGGTATCGGATATTGAAGGAAAACTGGAAGACGGAAAAAATGTTATGGATCTTCTGGAGGCTGCATTCCCCGGCGGTTCTATTACCGGTGCGCCGAAATATCGTGCCATGGAGATCATTGACGAGCTGGAACACGGCAAGCGAAATCTTTATACAGGCTCTATCGGCTATCTGACACTGGACGGAAGCTGCGATTTCAACATCGTGATTCGTACAGCTCTTCATAAAAACGGAAAATATCACCTTGGCGTTGGCGGCGGGATCACAGCAGAGTCAGATCTGGAATTTGAGTACGAGGAAACACTGCAGAAGGCGAAAGCGATCCTGGATGCGCTACAGTAGAGAAACATACAGAACGGTAAAAGTAAAAGGCTCTGTAGAAAGATCAGAGAATCTGACAGGGATACTTCATAAGGAGGGAGGTCAGAGGAGATGAACAACATAACCTTAGACGAATGTTTTCAGTTTGGTCTGGGAGCATTTGAGACCATAGGAATAGAGCAGGGAACCCCCATACTTCTTGAAAAGCATCTGAAAAGACTGGAACGGGCGGCAGATTTCCTGAAGCTGGGTGATCCGACAGTACGGGGGATCACAGCCGGGAAGATTGAAGAGTATCTGAAAGAACAAAAAAAACGTCCGGAGGTGCAAAAAGAATTTGACGGACTGGAACACTGTGCGCTGAAGCTCATGCTCACAAAGGAAAATGCAGTGTATTCTCTTCGTGCCAATCATTATACGCCGGAGAATTATGAAAAAGGCTTTACCATGGATGTCAGCAAGGTGAAACGGAATGAAACATCGCCTCTTGTATATCATAAAACCATGAATTACGGGGACTGTATCCTGGAAAAACGAAATGCAGCAGCTGCAGGAATGGATGAACGGTTGTTTCTGAATACAAAGAAACAGATATCTGAAGGGACAGTAAGCAATGTATTCTTTGTGCGAAAAGGCGTGATCTATACACCAAAAGTCAGCTGCGGACTTCTCCCGGGAATCCTCCGTGAATACCTTTGTGACACGGAAGAGGTGGAAGAAACTTATATCTATGTTCAGGATCTTAAATGGTATCAGGAATGCTTTGTCACCAATTCCCTGATGGGGATCATGCCGGTGCGCCAGATTGAGGGAATCCGATTCGAGGAAGACAAAGTGACGAAGGAGCTGATGGGAAAATATCAGAAGATGGTCAGAGATACTGTGAATAAGAAACAAGTCGGATAAAGGTTATTGCGAAACCATCACATTCCGGAATGAGAAATGTACTTGAAGATGGCGGAAGTATAATCAGGAATTCGAAATGATACATAGAATGATAACGGAATTTGAGAGAATATGACCAAGACAATCAGGGATAAAGGTGCATCAACCTGGAAATACTAGGGATGATGCACTTTTTTGTGCAAACTCAACCAAAAACGGTCATAAATTTTGTGAAGTAGTTTGGTTGACTTTGAACGAATTTGAAAGTATACTAAGTTCAACAAATAAGGAACAACAAAAAGCGGTCAGAAACCCGCAGAAATGCGAATACCCGCTTAACAAATAGGGAGGAGAAAGAAATGATCTGTACCGTTACTTTTAATCCATCTCTGGACTATATCGTTTCCGTAGAAAACTTCAAACTGGGGCTTACCAACCGGACCAGTTCCGAGCTGATGCTTCCGGGCGGAAAAGGAATCAATGTTTCCACAGTGCTGATGAACCTCGGGATTGAGAATACCGCACTTGGTTTTATGGCAGGATTCGTTGGAGATGAAATCGTAAGAAAACTTGAGGAAATGGGAGTAAAATCCGATTTTATCAGGATCCCGGAAGGTGTTTCCAGGATTAATCTGAAACTGAAATCCATTGACGGAACCGAGATCAACGGAATGGGACCGGAGATCAGCGCAGAAAAAGTTCAGGAGCTGATGGAAAAGCTTGACACACTGAAAGAAGGAGATGTGCTTTTCCTGGCAGGAAGCATTCCATCATCCATGCCGGATGACATGTATGAGAAGATCATGGCGAGACTGGACGGGAAAGGTGTGATGATCGTTGTGGATGCAACGAGAGATCTTCTTGTGAATGTACTGAAGTATCATCCGTTCCTGGTGAAGCCCAATAACCATGAGCTTGGAGAAATCTTTGGCGTAGAGCTTAAGACCCGTCAGGATGTGATTCCTTACGGAAAGAAGCTCCAGGAAAAAGGAGCCAGAAATGTGCTGATCTCAATGGCCGGAGAGGGAGCTGTCCTGGTAGCGGAAGATGGTCAGGTATTTGAGAAACCGGCACCGAAAGGAACACTGGTAAACGGCGTAGGAGCCGGAGATTCCATGGTAGCAGGCTTTATGGCAGGCTGGATGGAAAAACAGGATCACGAATATGCATTTCACATGGGAATTTCCGCAGGAAGCGCAAGTGCATTTTCTGAAAATCTTGCCACAAGGGAAGAGATTCAGGCTGTATATGAACAGGTGACAGAGGAGTAAATAAGAAAGGGGAAGAGAAGATGAGAATCACAGATTTGCTTGACAAAAGAAGCATATCACTGGATGCGGCACCGAAGACGAAATCCGAAGCGCTGGACATGGCCGTAGATCTTATGGTAAAAAGCGAAAAGATCAGCGACAGGGAAGCTTATCGGAAACAGGTGTATTTAAGAGAGGAAGAAAGTACGACAGGAATCGGTGAGGGAATCGCCATTCCTCATGGAAAATGTGATGCGGTAAAGAAACCGGGACTTGCTGCCATGGTAGTAAAAAACGGTGTGGAATTTGAGGCACTGGATGATGAGCCGGTTACCCTTCTTTTCCTGATCGCAGCACCGAATACAGAAGATAACATTCATCTGGATGTACTCAGCAAGCTTTCCGTAATGCTGATGGATGATAATTTTACAGAGTCCTTACGCAACGCAGATTCTGTAGATGAATTTATGGAGATCATCGACAAGGCAGATGATGAGAAAAAAGATATTGATGAAAGACTGGCAGATACAGGAAGTTCCGAAGGAGCCCGAGCTAAACTGCTGGCAGTTACCTCCTGCCCCACAGGTATTGCCCACACCTACATGGCAGCAGAGGGACTGGAAAAAGCAGCGAAGGCGAAAGACTGTTTCATTAAAATAGAGACACGAGGCTCCGGCGGAGCAAAAAATGTACTTACGGATCAGGAGATCCGGGAGGCAGACTGCATCATCGTAGCAGCAGATGCCAAGGTTCCTATGGATCGTTTCGATGGAAAGAAAGTCATCGAATGTCAGGTTTCTGATGGAATCAGCAAAGCGGACCAGCTTGTTGAACGTGCGATTTCCGGAGATGTTCCGGTATATCATGCGGCAGCAGGCAGTCAGAGCTCTTCCTCAAATACAAAAGCAGGCGGCGGAGCAGGCCACAAGATCTATATGCAGCTGATGAACGGTGTATCTCACATGCTTCCGTTGGTTGTAGGCGGTGGTATCCTGATCGCTCTTGCGTTCCTGATTGATGGTTTAAGTATAGATTTAAATTCCCTTCCTGCAGACCAGAGAGCAAACTTTGGTACAATCACACCGGCAGCGGCTGTTCTGAAAAGTATTGGTGGCACTGCGTTTGGTTTTATGCTTCCGATCCTGGCAGGATTTATCGCAATGGCCATCGGTGACAGACCGGCACTTGCAGTTGGACTTGTGGGCGGTATGATCGCGGCAAACGGAAAATCCGGTTTCCTTGGAGCTCTTCTTGCAGGCTTCCTTGCAGGATATCTGATCCTCGGACTTCGTAAGGTTTGTGATAAGCTTCCGGAAGCACTGGAAAAAATAGCGCCTGTACTGATCTATCCGGTCGTTGGTGTCCTCCTTATGGGACTTTGTATGACCTTTATTGTAGAGCCGATCATGGGTGGTATCAATACAGGATTAAATAATGCCTTGACAGGTATGGGAAATTCAAGTAAAGTAATTTTAGGGCTGATTCTCGGTGGTATGATGGCCATTGATATGGGTGGTCCGTTCAACAAGGCAGCATATGTATTTGGTACAGCAGCTATTGCGGCAGGAAACTATGACATTATGGCAGCAGTTATGGTAGGAGGTATGACTCCTCCGTGTGCCATCGCACTTGCATCTCTGCTGTTTAAAGACAAATTTACAAAAGAAGAGCGTGAGGCAGGACCGACCAACTTTATTATGGGACTTGCATTTATCACAGAAGGTGCGATTCCTTTTGCGGCATCTGACCCGATCCATGTACTTCCGTCCTGTATCGTTGGTTCCGCAGTAGCCGGAGCGATCTCCATGTTCTTCAACTGTACATTGATGGCACCACACGGTGGAATCTTCGTATTCCCGGTTGTAGGTAATGCACTGATGTATCTGGTCGCATTGGTTGTGGGAACTCTGATCTCAGCTATGCTTCTCGGTGTACTGAAGAAAAAGGTTGCTTAAATTTTTTAAAATTAAAAATAAAAAACCTGGAGGATAAAGAAATGAAAGAATTCAAGTATGTAGTGACAGATAACGAAGGAATCCATGCACGTCCGGCCGGAGAGCTTGTGAAGCTTGTAAAAGGTTTCGAGTCCAAGATCACTATCGAGAAGGATGGCAAGACTGTAGAGTGCAGAAAGCTTCTTGCACTTATGGGACTTGGCGTAAAGAAGGGCCATGAGGTTACCTTTACATTCGATGGTGCAGACGAGGATGCAGCATACGAGGCAGTAAGCAAATTCATGCAGGAGAACCTGTAATCTCAGAATGAGTGAACAGAAGGCATCCCGGTCCGGTGATCGGGATGTTTTTTTTCAAGGAGGAAAAGGAATGCTGACGGAGCAGAGATACGAGATCATACTCGGCCTTCTCAGAGAAAAAAACAGTGTTACGGTAACAGAGCTGAAAGATATCCTGGATGCATCGGAATCTACGGTCCGCAGAGACATCACGGCGCTTTACAAGGCGGGGAGGCTGACCAGGGTTTTTGGCGGTGCGGTAGCGCTGGAACATACTGTCAATGCCTATGAGCCTACCGTAGCCCAGAAAGTTGAGCTGAATATTGAAGAAAAAAAGAAGATCGCAGCCTATGCGGCAGCTCTGATCCGTCCGGAAGATTTTGTGTATCTGGATGCGGGAACGACTACCGGATATATGCTGGAACATCTGGAAGGCTCCGGGGCGACTTTTGTCACCAATGGTGTTTCCCATGCCAGGGCTCTGGCTCAGATGGGAGTTCGTGTATTGCTGATCGGCGGAGAGCTGAAGGGATCTACGGAAGCTGTGATCGGAAGTCAGGCCATGCAGATGCTGAAGAATTATCATTTTACCAAGGGCTTTTTCGGGACCAATGGGATGACTCAGAGAGAAGGTTTTACCACGCCGGAATCCAATGAGGCACTGGTAAAGCGAACAGCCATGGAGCAGTGTCTGGAAAAGTACGTGGTGTCTGACAGCTCCAAATTCGGACAGATCAGTGCGGTGACATTCTTTTCATTTGACGGAGCGGTAATTCTGACGGAAAGCTGTTCCAAAGAATATAAAGATTGCAGAAATATACAGATCGTATCATAGAAAGATCACAAATAAAAAACCGGTTTGGAAGAAAAATTCTTCGTAAACCGGTTTTTTATTCGTTAAGGATCTGTCTCAATCTTCCTTGGAGATCATGGATTCCAGATCTTCCACGGAAATATCTTTTTTGTGCATCAGCTTGAGCAGACGTTTCAGTTCGGTAGCTTCCTTTGCTTTTTGCTCAGCTTTGCGGATCTCATCCAGCTGAGCTGCCAGTGCAGTTTTTTCATCCTCCAGCGCTGCTATCTTTTCGGTGTAGGCAGCAATCTTGGAATCTACTTTGGAAATTTTCTCATTGAGTACTTCTATCTTTGTACGTCTCTGTGCCATATGAAACCTCCTGATAAAAATATTACTTCTTATATACTATACAATAGCATAAATGACGATGAAATACAATTGTGAATTAATGTACGATGTGTTATCATATTACTGTTCACTGGTAATATTCCGCGATGTGTTTTTTGTGAGCGAAGGTCACAGAAAACCCGAGACATACTGCGCGAATTTATGCGATCAGCATAAATTCTGTGCATCGCGAAGCGTGTTACTGAGAACGGGGTGAACAGTAATGTTATCATGGATGTATATAATATTTCAGAAACGCAGGAAAATACTATGAATAAAGATAAGGGCGTATTTATGACTGCCCAGGAAGTAAATAAAGAAATAGAAATTCTAAAGACGGTTTTTGACATTGTAAGACTGGTGGATGTCAGCCGTACAGCTCCGGTAAATATTGGCTCAGATGATTGCTCTTATGAAGCAGAACATAAATGCTTTGCAGTGTGGAATAAAAACAGAAGATGTGAGAACTGTATTTCTGCCAAAGTTTTTGCCCGCAAAAACAGAATGACGAAATTTGAGTTCGTCAATGATGACATTTACCAGGTGATCGCCAAATATGTGGTTATAGACGGGACACCTCTTGTTATGGAAATGGTCTTTAAAATGACGGATAAGATTTTTCTGGGAGCTTACGGAAGCGGGCCTCTGATCGATAAGATCAGCAAATTCAATCGGGAATTATATGAAGATCCGCTGACTGGTGCCAGAAACCGGAGATATTTTGAGGAACAGCTGAAATCCCTGGATAAGATGGGGGCTATAGCTATGATCGACGTGGATAATTTTAAACAGATCAATGACAGCTATGGCCATGTAGCCGGAGATGCGGCGTTGTGCACCATTGTCAGAACGATTTTTGATCATGTGCGGGCAAATGACGTGGTACTGCGTTATGGAGGAGACGAATTTCTTCTGATGTTTGAAGAAATTCCGGAAAAGGTATTTCAGCAGAAGCTGGAAGATATCCGGAAAGAGATCGCAATGGCAGATGTGCCGGAATACAAAGAAATCCGGCTTTCCACGAGCGTGGGAGGTGTATATGGAAACTGTAAGGTCAGAGATGGAGTGGTAGAAGCGGACATGCTTCTCTATCAGGCCAAGCGGCAAAAAAACTGTGTTGTTTACAAGCGGATCTGACGGAAATGGCAGAACAGCCATTGGAGGCAGAATTATGTAACAGACGCAAGAGATATTTCTTTGGCAGGTAAAAGGAGAAGGGCGATATGAAGATAATCGCAAGGATCAGAAGTGATTTTCCGACAAAATTCGGAATCCCACGTCAGAGCGGCCGAGTGGAAGAACTGGCAGCCTGTATTGTTTTTGAACCGGAATACCGGGTGCGTGAAGCGGTAAAGGGACTGGAAGATTTTTCGCATATCTGGCTGCTGTGGGAGTTTTCACAGTCGATCCGTGAAAACTGGTCCCCTACGGTACGTCCGCCACGTCTGGGCGGAAATGAAAGGATGGGTGTATTTGCCACCAGATCGCCCTTCCGCCCCAATCCTGTAGGCTTATCCTGTGTGAAGCTTGAAAAGATAGACATGGAAAGTAAAGAAGCTCCTGTACTGATCGTATCCGGTGCGGACCTGATGGACGGAACCCCCATCTATGATATCAAGCCATATCTGCCTGTGGCAGACTGTCATCCGGAAGCACTGGGCGGCTTTGCGACGAAGGTGGAGCAGCATTTTCTACAGGTGGAAATCCCGGAAGAATGGAAGGCAAGGATCCCGGAAGACAAGCTTTCTGCATTGGAAGGTGTGCTCAGAGAAGATCCGAGGCCTGCCTACCAGAAAGATCCGGAGAGGATATACGGAATGCCTTTTGCAGGGATGGATGTTCGTTTTCAGGTAAAAAACGGCATACTTACAGTATGTGAGATCACAGAATATAAAAAATCAGACAAAATTTAAAAATACCTTTGACAAACTTTTTAAGTGATGATATTATAATAAATGAGTTAGCAAACGCTAACTCATTATTTTAAAAATGAAGTTAGTTTAAAATAACATTGAAACAGTCATATAAAAGTTCAGAGATCAAAGGAGAGTGAATTATGAGCGTTGTAATTGTAGGTGGTAATGAAAGAATGGTATGTCAGTATGAGGATATCTGTAAAGGCTTCGGATGCAAGGCGAAAGTCTTTGCCAAGGAAAAAGGAGCCATGAAGAAAAAGATCGGGGTGCCGGATCTGATGATCCTGTTCACAAGTACTGTTTCCCACAAAATGGTAAACTGCGCAGTAGAAGAAGCAAAGAAAAAATCCATTCCGGTATGCCGCTGTCATACAAGCAGCGCTGCAGCTCTTGAGAACATTCTGAAGCAGTACTGTGCATAAGAAACCGGTCAGGAGATACTTTTCTCTTGTATAATTTGACTTTTTTTGCAGAAATGTTACAGAAAGGCTTGCAAAACTACAAATTATTCAATAAAATAGCCGTAGGTTTCTGTGGTAAAGCGTTGCAGTGAATGGTGAAAATGCAGCGCTGGAAGTCGAAATTACAGGTGAGAGGTGTTATCATGAAAAAAGTTGTAAAATTCGGTGGAAGTTCTCTTGCAAATGCGGAGCAGTTCCAGAAAGTGGGCGATATCATCCGCAGTGATGAGAGCCGCCGTTATGTAGTTCCGTCAGCTCCGGGAAAGAGATTTGACGATGATATCAAAGTGACTGATATGCTTTATGGATGTTATGACGCAGCATCTAAAGGGGAGGATATCACTGAGAAGATTAATGCGATCAAGGCGCGATATTATGAGATCATCAAGGGCCTCGGACTGAGCCTTTCTCTTGAGGAGGAGTTCAAGAAAATCGATGAAGATTTCCGTGCACAGGCAGGAATCCAGTATGCGGCATCCAGAGGAGAGTTCCTCAATGGTAAGATCATGGCTGCATACCTTGGATATGATTTTGTGGATGCAGCTTCTGTGATCCGTTTTGATAAAGCTGGTAATCTGGAAGCGGAGGAGACCAATAAACTCCTTTCCAAAAAACTCAGCAAATCCCAGCATGCGGTTATTCCGGGATTTTACGGCGCATGTGCAGATGGCACGGTAAAGACATTTTCCAGAGGTGGTTCTGATGTGACCGGATCTCTGGTTGCAAAAGCTATTCATGCAGATATTTATGAGAACTGGACGGACGTTTCCGGTTTTCTTGTAACAGATCCACGCATCGTTCACAATCCGGAGCCTATCGAGGCAATCACATACAGAGAACTTCGTGAGCTTTCCTACATGGGAGCTACTGTTCTTCATGAGGATGCCATTTTCCCGGTTCGTAAAGAGGGAATTCCGATCAATATCCGTAACACAAACAGCCCGGAGGATAAAGGTACTCTGATCGTAGAGAGCACCTGTAAGAAGCCGAAATTTACTATTACCGGTATCGCCGGAAAGAAAGGCTTCTGCTCTATTAATATCGAGAAATCCATGATGAACAGTGAGATTGGGTTCGGACGCAAGGTACTTCAGGTATTTGAAGATCAGGGGATCAGCTTTGAGCATGTACCATCCGGAATCGATACCATGACTGTATATGTTCATCAGGACGAATTTGAGGAGAAAGAGCAGCAGGTTATCGCAGGTATCCACCGTCTGGTACAGCCTGATTTTGTGGAGATGGAATCTGACCTTGCACTGATCGCAGTTGTTGGTCGTGGAATGAAATCCCAGAGAGGCACTGCAGGAAGGATCTTCTCTGCTCTTGCCCATGCAAATGTAAATGTAAAAATGATCGACCAGGGTTCCAGTGAGCTGAATATCATCATCGGTGTAGAGAACCGTGATTTCGAAAAAGCAGTCAGAGCAATCTACGATATTTTTGTTCTGACACGAATATAAACAAAATCCGGAAACGGATTTTGTTTATGAGGAAGTAGCGAAGCGGATTCCGAATATCCGATCGATTAAATCCGGAAACGGATTTTGTTTATATCCGATTGATTAAATCCGTCGCAGGACAGTATATTACACGTTCTGCGGCGGATTTTTTTGGACTAAAAATAATACAATCAAATTCAACAGGATTTCCAAAGGAAAGACAAAGATATTGTACATTGTGTCGAAAAATGCTTGATATGAAATAAACAGTATTGACAAAAACTTAACTTTTGTGTAAAACTGACATATAAAAAAATCAGAAAGGCAGGCAGTCAGCCATGGAGAAACAGATCAAACTGGATGAAAAAAGTGCACAGGAGTTTGTCAGTGCAGCCAGCAAATGTAAATTTGATATTGATGTATTTTATAACCGTATTATCATTGACGCAAAGTCGATCCTCGGACTTTTGAGTCTGGATCTGACAAAGACTCTGACAGTAAAGTGTTACGGAGAAGATGAGGATTTTAACCGTGTTCTTTCCAAGTATGCAGTAGGTTGAGAAATATGAATAAGGAAAAACGGTGATAAAAGGGCGCAGTTCATGAGAAGAAAAGCAGAACATGCGTCCTTTTTATTATGGGGAGCTTTCGGATCATATTTTATGGTATAATCCTAGTATAGCATGGAAAAAGAATAGTTGCCGGGCTGGAATTCCGGCAGCTGCCGGGAGTGAAAATATGGAAAAACCAAGAGTGCGGATTTCTGTCAGAAATCTTGTGGAATTTATACTGAGGAGCGGAGATCTGGATAACAGCAGTGGGACATCCGGAGATAAGGAAGCCATGTTAAAAGGCGGAAGGCTTCACCGCAAGATACAGCGGAGTATGAAGGGCGATTATCAGGCAGAGGTTTCTCTGAAAAAAGAAAGTGAATACGACGATGTGGTCATTCAGGTTGAGGGCCGTGCAGACGGGATCTTTACAGAGGACGGAGCCGTTTATATTGACGAGATCAAGGGAACTTACGGAAATGTCCAGGCAATGGACATACCAGTAGCGGTTCACCGTGCCCAGGCTATGTGTTACGGACTGATCTGGGGAGAAAAAGAAGGGATTTCAGAAATCCACATTCAGATGACCTACGCTCATCTTGAGACGGAAGAAACCAGGAGATTTCGTGAGGATTTTTCCATAGAGGAGCTTAAAGGCTGGTATCAGAAGCTTCTGGATGCCTATCACAAATGGATCGCATATTCCCTTAACTGGAAAAAAGAGAGGAATGCATCCATGAAGGATCTGCAGTTTCCGTTTCCATACAGAGAGGGACAGCGGGATATCGTTAGTGGTGTGTACCATACGGTTTCCAGCGGGAAGACCTTATTTGTTCAGGCACCTACCGGTGTGGGAAAAACCATGTCTGCCATTTTTCCTTCGGTGCGCGCTATCGGTGAGGGAAAAGGGGAAACACTTTTTTATCTTACCGCAAAAACCATCACAGGAACTGTGGCGCAGGAGGCATTCCATATCCTGCGGGAAAAAGGTCTGAAATTCAAGGTAACGGCGATCACGGCAAAGGAAAAACTGTGTTTTCAGGATACTCCGGAATGTACACCGGAGAAATGTCCTTATGCAAAGGGACATTTTGACCGGGTAAATGATGCGGTTTATGAGCTCTGGACCACAGAAGAGGTATATTCCAGAGAAGTGATCCGTGCTCATGCAGAAAAATGGCATGTGTGCCCTTTTGAAATGTGTCTGGATCTTTCAATCTGGGTAGACGGGATCATCTGTGATTATAATTACGTGTTTGATCCCAATGTTCATCTGAAACGTTTTTTCGGGGAAAATATTTCCGGGGATCATATTTTTCTGATCGATGAGGCACATAATCTGGTAGAACGTGGCAGAGAGATGTACAGTGCCGGTATTTCCCGCCGGAGTCTGGTCGCCCTTCGAAAGAAGATAAAAAAGCGTTTTTCAAAACTGGCCAGAACACTGGACAAAGCAAATCGCCAGATGATGGAACTGGAAGAGAACCTTGCGGAAACGGGAAAAGGGTATCAGGTGCTGCCCAATCCCGGAGTACTGCCGATCACATTTCTTACAATATCAGGTGAACTGGAAGAAATCCTGGAGGAAAAAGAGCTGGAAGAAGAACTGCGCAGGGAAATCCTGGAATTTTATTTTATAGTGCGTGATTTTTTAAATGTTTCAGAACTGGTAGATGAAAATTATGTGGTGTATACCGAAAACCACGTGGAAGAAGGATTTCGCCTGAGATTGTTCTGTGTGAACCCGGCAGAAAATCTGAGAGAATACCTGAAAAAAGGGAGAAGTGCTATTTTCTTTTCAGCTACAATGTTTCCAATGCTCTATTACCGGGAGCTTTTGACAACAGATCGTGATGCATATGGGATTTATGTGCAGTCTCCTTTCCCAAAAGAAAACCGCAGGATTCTTATCGGCAGCGATGTAAGCAGCCGGTATACCCGGAGAAATCGTGCAGAATACCGGAAGATCGCCGGATATATTGCCAGGTGTGTCTGGCAGAGGCCGGGAAATTATATGGTGTTTTTTCCGTCGTATCGTCTTATGGAAGACGTACTGCAGGTTTATGAGGAAGAATTTTCCGTAGACTGGGTGCGCTGCGTGTGTCAGACACCGGATATGACAGAAAAGGAACGGGAAGGATTTTTGGAGGAATTTCAGGAACGGGAAGGTACCCTGGTAGGGTTCTGTGTCCTTGGAGGGATTTTTTCCGAGGGTGTTGATCTGACAGGGGAAAGTCTGATCGGGGCAGTGATCGTAGGAACCGGACTTCCCCAGATCGGCAGTCAGCGTGAGATCCTGAAAGAGTATTACGATAAAAAGAATCACTGTGGTTTTGATTATGCATATCGCTATCCGGGTATGAACAAGGTGCTTCAGGCCGCCGGGCGCGTGATCCGCACAAAAGAGGATAAAGGCGTGATATTGCTTCTGGATGACCGCTTCTGGGACCGGGATTACCAGGAAATCTTTCCCCGGGAATGGCAGGACCGTACAGGCTGCAGGCTGGATACGGTAGAAGGCGCAGTGGAGACATTCTGGAAGAGGTTTACTTGACAGAACGGAGAAATCCGATATACTTATAGAGTCTTTATCTGGAAAATCACCGGAGGAATGCGTGGATGCCGGATCAGGACAGGAAACTGTAAAACAGGATCATAAGAAAAGTGAAAGAAGTATATGAGACGAAAAAAAATATATAAAGTATTGGCATTTTGTCTGAGCACAGTGATGCTCGCACAGCCGGTTTTTGCGACAACAGTGCAGCAGACGGCACAGGGAAGCCTTGGTTCTGTTACGGAGGAGTCCCAGATACTTCCAATTCCCGGTGAAAGCGGGAAATATATTCTGAAAAGCAATGGCTTTTACTGCCTGAATGAAGATGGAACCAAAGAAAATACTCCGGCAGTGTATTATTTTGATCATTTTGAGATCGACGGAACGGTTTTTGATGGATATTATTATCACGACGAAAGCGGTAAGTTTACAGCGGGAAACTCGCATATGGTCCAGATCACCGATCTGAAGGCGCCGGCAAAAGACGGCAGCGGTGCGGAAGTTTCTTTTGACGGCTGTTATATGGTAAACAATCTGGGAAAACTCAGCGCCTCTCCACAGGTACGTTATATGGATAATCTGGTGGTGGACAAAACAACGTACAACGGGCTGTATTATTTTGATGAATATGGAAAAATGGTTACGGATCCGGGTATCCATTATCTGGAAATGAATGCTGCAGGACAGATGTTTGACGGATATTATTATTTTGGCGGAGAAAACGGCGTTCTGCTCCAGGAAGAGGGAGAGACTCCGGAGGGATTTTCCGTTGATGCATCCGGAAAAGTCGAGACTAAAGATCTGGGAATGGATGGCCTTGAGAAACGGCTTGCGGATCTTCTTGGAACCTATGAGGGTACATGGAGCGTTTATGTAAAGGATCTGACCAGTGGTCAGGAGTTTGAACAGAACAGCCAGTCGCTGTACTCAGCCAGTCTGATCAAAGTGTTTGTCATGGCCCAGACCTATGCCAACATGGATACAGTCCTTCAGAGCGAAGCGGCAAAAATGAAAAAAGATGTTACAGATCCGTCCGTATCCACAAAGGTCAATGATCTTCTCTGGAATATGATCACAGTCAGTGACAATGAATCCTTTAATGAGCTGGTACGTCTGCAGACAGCATCGGGTGTTTTTAAGGACGGAGCGCAGGCTGTAAATGGATTTCTTGCGGAACAGAAATTTGCAGATACTTCCGTTCAGCACATCTTAAGCCCGTCCTCTTCAAAGGACGTCGGCCTCGGCGGCAGGAACACCACTTCCGTAAAAGACTGCGCAGAGCTTCTTTTCCGGATCTATAAAGGAGAATGTGTATCGAAAGAAGCTTCGGAGGCTATGCGTAATCTGCTTCTGAACCAGCAGGTTACTACTAAGATCCCCAGCGGGATATCTGCGTCCGTGGAAATTGCAAATAAGACTGGAGAAACGGATACGGACCAGCATGATATCGCCATTGTATATGGAGAAAAGACTACATATATCCTCTGTGTGATGTCAGAAGACTGTAAACCTGGGGACGCAGTTTCGCATATCCGGGATATTTCCGGTATTGTTTATAATTATCTGAATATGGACCTTGACCAGGGGTGATCTGTGAGTTAGAATAAAAAACAGCTGAGTAAGATCCTGATGGATATTTCCGACAGAGAAGTATCCGAAATGTTCATGAAAGGAGAATTCTATTATGAAGACAGTACATACAGACAAAGCACCTGCAGCAATCGGACCATACTCCCAGGCTATCATCCATGGAGATACGCTTTACACATCCGGTCAGATCCCGGTGAATCCGGCAACTGGAGAGGTAGTTGGAACAACCATCGAGGAGCAGGCTGACCGTGTTATGAAGAATCTCGGAGCAGTTCTGGAAGCTGCCGGTTCCAGCTATGAGAATGCAGTCAAGACAGTATGCTTCCTTGCAGATATGAACGATTTTGCGGCATTTAATGAAGTATATGCCAAATATTTCGTAAACAAACCTGCACGTTCCTGTGTTGCAGTCAAGACACTGCCAAAGAACGTTCTCTGCGAGGTAGAAGTGATCGCAGCAATCTGATGATTTGATAAAAAATCCCTGTTGTCTGATTTCAGTCAGACAGCGGGGATTTTTTTCGTGGGGATAAAGTATTTTTCTCTGTTCTGGAGTGCACTCCTTTTTTGTTTTCAGGTGTTGAAACGGTAATATTTTTCTTGTGTACAGTAGAGCGCTATAGTATAATAAGACCAGTTTTTTGGTATACGTGTAAAAGCTATAATAAGGATGATCGGCAAACCAGATGAAAATCTGGGACGCAAAGCTACAGGGCCTGTAAAATGGCAGCCAGTTGCATGAAATGACGTGCACTGTCTGTGAGACGGTGCTTTTTTATGGTGTTATTCGGTTATGAACAAGCAGCGAAGCGGATTGCGAATATCCGCTGTGATCGAAAGTCATTCTTATGGACATTATGATGCCGGTAATGAATGGTTATGAAGTTGCAAAGACAATACCGATCATTGCAATGACAGCAAATGCATTCACGGAGGACAGAATAAGAGCAAAAAAAGCAGGGATGGATGAACATATTGTTAAGCCTGTTGATCTGGGATTACTGATAAAAGTAATTCATAAATTGGTGGAATGTAATTGATGTAGCAATGATAAATAAGCAGTGAAACATAATAGGAGGACAAAATTATGACAATACAGGAATGCTATGAAGCTATCGGAGGAAATTATGAAGATGTTTTAGGACGCCTTCGAAGCGAAGCACTGATTCGGAAATTTACATTAAAGTTCCTTGAGGATCAGAGTTACCCGCAGTTAAAACTGGCATTGAAGAATAGAAATTATGAAGATGCTTTCCGCAGTGCACACACATTGAAAGGGGTTTGTCAGAATCTTTCTTTTGACCGTCTGTATGAGGTTAGTAATGAGTTAACAGAACTTTTGAGAGATAGAACCGGAGCGCAGCCGGGGATATCGGAGGCAATGGAAAAAGTAACAGAAGTATATGAAATGATGATTGAAGAAATAAAGAAGGGACTGTCGAATTAAGTGATGCGACACGACTTTCTGTTTTTGACCGGGTGTCCGGAATATCATAAAACCCACATGGATAAAGGAAATAAAAAATATGGATAAAAGACAAAAGATCCTGATCGTAGACGATTCAGAATTTAACAGGGATATGTTGAAGGAGATTCTCAGAGAAACTTATAATTACCTGGAAGCTGAAAATGGAAATCAGGCAATTCAGATTATGGGAGAAAATCCGGGAATCGATCTGATGCTTTTAGATATCAATATGCCACAGATGAATGGTTTTGAAGTTCTGAAATGGATGAACCAAAGTCGGTGTATAGATGAAACTCCGGTAATCATGATATCTTCTGAAGATGCTGTTGATACGATGCGTAAGGCATATGAGCTGGGAATCACGGATTATATCACACGACCGTTTGATTCTGTGATTGTAAAGAAAAGAGTTCAGAATACCCTTGGACTCTATATGAAGCAAAAGCATCTGATCAATGTGGTTTATGATCAGGTTTACGAAAAAGAAGAAAATAATAATATTATGATCCGGATTCTGAGTAATGTATTGGGATCACGTAACAGTGAGAGCAGAGAACACATCCTGCATATTAAAACAGCAACGGAAATGATGCTGAGACAACTGGTAAAAATAACAGATGCTTATCCTATGACAGAGGCAGATATTTCTTTGATCACAACAGCATCTTCTCTTCATGATATTGGTAAGATCCGTATTTCGGAAGAAATTCTGAACAAACCCGGCAGACTTACCGATGAAGAATTCAAGATTATGAAAACTCATAGTGAGCTTGGTGCAGATATGATCCGGGATATGCATTTCCCAAAAGACAATTCATTGGTACGTGCTTCATGGGAAATCTGCAGATGGCATCATGAAAGATGGGATGGAAAAGGCTATCCGGATGGCCTGAAAGGAGAAGAAATACCAATCTCCGCACAGGTGGTGTCGATTGTCGATGTTTATGACGCACTTACAAGTGAAAGATGTTATAAGAAAGCATTTGATCATGACACAGCGATTCAAATGATCCTGGATGGGCAATGTGGACAATTTAACCCCATCCTCCTTATGTGTCTGAAAGAACTGAGTCTTCAGCTTTCAAAAATGATTGATAAAGAGATGGATGATACTAGCTATTACCATGAAGTACAGAGACTTTCAAATGAGATACTCAGCGACAGATCTTTACCGAATCATAATTATTCACAGAATGTTGTCAGGGTCATGAAGGAAAAACTCGATTTCTTCAAATCGAACAGTGGCATGAATTCAATTGAGTACAATACAATTTCAGGTCAGCTGACTATATTAAACGGAAAGCAGCAGATATTATGTCAGAGAAATAATCCGAATTTCAATCTGTTCAAAGAATTCGGAGTAAATGAAGAAGATGTTCATCATATTCAGGCTTTATTACATCAGACATCTGTACAAAATAAAGAAATCTCTGTGCAGATAAAAGCAACGGTGGAGAATGTCCGCCAAATGTATAAACTGAAGTTGCATACATTGTGGTCGCCTTTAAAGAAGGATGGATATATCGGGGTCGTTGGATATTTTAATATTGTAAAATAGAAAAATGCAAAGGAGGCTCAGAAGGAGGATCCCAATGAAAAAGAAAAAATGGAACAAAGTTTTGCCGGTGTTCCTGGTGATGGTGGCAGTTATATCACTTTTGTCAGGCTGTGGCGGGAAGAGCGCGGAAAAAGAAGATGCAGATACGATCACGGTGTATTTGTGGAGCACAAACCTGTATGAAAAATATGCACCATATATCCAGGAACAGCTCCCGGATATCAATGTTGAATTTGTAGTAGGGAATAATGATCTGGATTTCTACAAGTTCCTTAAGGAAAACGATGGATTGCCGGATATTATAACCTGCTGTCGTTTTTCACTGCATGATGCAAATCCTCTGAAAGACAGTTTGATGGATCTTTCCACAACAAATGCGGCAGGGGCTGTCTATGATACATACCTCAGCAATTTTATGAATGAGGATGGAAGCGTAAACTGGCTTCCCGTGTGTGCGGATGCACATGGTTTTGTAGTGAACAAAGACCTTTTTGAAAAATATGATATCCCTCTTCCGACAGATTACGAAAGCTTTGTCTCTGCCTGCCAGGAATTTGACAAAGCGGGGATTTGCGGGTTTACGGCAGATTATTATTATGATTATACCTGTATGGAGATGTTGCAGGGGCTGTCTGCATCAGAGTTGTCTTCTGTGGCCGGACGTAAGTGGCGTACTACCTACAGTGGCCCGGATAATACAGAGAGAGAAGGTCTGGACAGTTCCGTCTGGCCGGGGGCTTTTGAACGTATGAAACAGTTCATCCAGGATACAGGGCTTAGCCAGGATGATCTGAACATGACTTATGATGATATAGTTGAGATGTATCAAAGTAACAGGCTTGCCATGTACTTTGGCAGCTCTGCCGGTGTAAAAATGTTTCAGGATCAGGGCATAAACACAACGTTTCTTCCATTCTTTCAAGAAAACGGTGAAAAGTGGATTATGACTACACCATATTTCCAGGTGGCTTTAAACCGCAATCTGACACAGGATGAGACACGTCGAAAGAAAGCAATGAAGGTACTGAACACAATGCTTTCAGAGGATGCGCAGAACCGGATCATTAGTGATGGACAGGATCTGTTAAGCTACAGTCAGGATGTGGATACCCATCTTACGGAATATATGAAAGATGTGAAACCTGTGATAGAGGAAAACCACATGTATATCCGTATTGCGTCAAATGACTTTTTCTCTGTTTCCAAGGATGTGGTTTCTAAGATGATCTCAGGAGAATATGATGCAGAGCAGGCTTATCAGTCATTTAATTCCCAGCTTCTTGAAAAAAAATCCACTTCTGAGAATATTGTGCTGGATTCAAAGAAAACTTATTCCAATCGCTTCCATACCGGTGGAGGCAATGAAGCCTATTCTGTTATGGCTAACACCCTGCGCGGCATCTATGGGACGGATGTACTGATCGCAACCGGAAACAGCTTTACCGGAAATGTGCTGAAAGCCGGTTATACAGAAAAAATGGCAGGTGATATGATCATGCCAAATGGTCTGGCAGCTTACAGCAGCAAGATGAGCGGTGCTGAACTGAAAGAGATAGTTAAAAACTTTGTAGAAGGCTATGAGGGAGGCTTTAATCCGTTTAACCGTGGCTCTCTGCCGGTGGTCAGTGGCATTTCTGTGGAAATCAAGGAAACAGAAGATGGTTACTCATTGAGCAAAGTTACAACGGGCGGAAAACAAATTCAGGATGAGGATACTTTCACGGTAACCTGTCTTGCGACACCAAAATACATGGAGGCTTATCCGGCAGATGAGAATATTGTGTTTGATGGAGGAGATACCACTGTGAAAGATACCTGGACAGGATATGTTTCAGATCGTGATGCCATTCTTGCAGAACCTGAAGATTATATGACTCTGAGGTGAGAAGAATGGATATTAAGAATCATAATACAGATAGAAAGAAGCCTGTCAGGAGAAAACAATTAAAGGCAGCTGTCTTTATAGCTGTTTTGGTGGGAATTGCTTTGATGGTTTTCCAATATTTTGGATTTGTGTCGAAAACTATTTATGAGGAAAGTGTATCTCATCTGACGGAGGTTTTTCATCAGTCTGATAATATGCTGAGAGAACTGATAGATAAGAACCTGACCTATCTTCATATGTGGGGTGAGAATCTGCAGAATACCGCCAGTGAAGAAGAAATTCGTGATTATATAAAGAAAGCGCAGGAAGATGCAGGATTTTTAGAATTTTATTTTCTGTCAGCTGACGGGAACTATAAGGTGATAACAGGCGAAACAGGGTATCTTGGATTACAGGAAAATATTGAAGAGGAGATCCGGCAGGGAAATGATGTGATAGCAAATGCAGCAGTTCCCGGAAAATCCCAGCTACTTGTTTTTGCTACACCCAGGGCTCATGGAATTTATCAGGGATTTGAATATGATGCGATTGCCATTGCTTATGAAAACTCTGATATCATTGATGTACTGGATATTTCTGCTTTTAATGGAAATGCCCAGAGTTTTATTGTTCATCCGGATGGCCGTGTTGTGGTCGATCATTCTTTTGAGTCATGGGGGAATGTGTATAATTTCTTCGGTGTTCTGAGAGAGAATTCCGATATGTCTGAAAAAGAGATCAATAAGCTTTCGGAAAAGTTTAAAGCAGGACGTACCGATGCGATGCTGGTGAATCTGGATGGAAGGAGCTACTATCTGGTCTATGAAAAATCAGATATCCAGGACTGGATGTTTCTGGGACTTGTCCAGGCGGATATTGTCAATGCCAGTATGAATAGCCTGCAGCGTAGTACAATGCTTCTTGTTGGTATGATCGTGCTCTGTATTGCCGCCTTTTTTATCAGCCTTATCATTCAAAAAAGCAGGGCAAGTCTCAGGAGAAAAGATACAGAGATCCTGTACAGGGATGAGCTGTTTCAAAAGCTGTCAATGAATGTGGATGATGTTTTCCTGATGCTGGATGCCAAAACATATGAGGCAGATTATGTCAGCCCGAATGTGGAAAAACTGTTGGGATTTACGGTAGAGCAGATCCGGAAGGATATTTATGTTCTGGGAAAACTGCATCCATGGGATTCTGAGAATCTGAAGAAGAATTATCTGAAGGGAATCCAGACTTCGGAACAGAAGGAATGGGATTTTGAATATGTTCATCAGAAAACAGGAGAACGGCGTTGGTTTCATATTGTGGCAATGGGCAGTGAGGTGAACCGGAAGAAGAAATATATTCTGGTTATGTCGGACCGTACCTCTGACAGGAATATGAATCAGGCACTTTCTGAGGCAGTACGTGCTGCGGAGACAGCAAACAGGGCTAAGAGTAATTTCCTTTCCAATATGTCTCACGATATCCGGACACCAATGAATGCGATCATCGGCTTTACGACACTGGCTGTAAGTAATATTGATGATAAGAAAAGAGTCAGGGATTATCTGGGTAAGATCCTTTCCTCCAGTAACCATTTGCTTTCACTGATCAACGATATCCTGGATATGAGCCGGATTGAGAGCGGAAAGATCCATCTGGAAGAAACAGAGGTCAGTCTGTCAGATGTACTTCATGACCTGAAGACGATCATCAGTGGGCAGATCCATGCGAAGCAGCTGGAACTTTATATGGATGCCATGGATGTTACCAATGAGGATGTTTATTGTGACAAGACGCGACTGAACCAGGTACTGCTGAATCTTTTGTCTAATGCAGTCAAGTTTACACCAGCCGGAGGAACCGTCTCTGTCCGGATCAGACAGTGTCCTGGGACACAGAAAGGCAGTGGACTGTACGAAATCCGGGTAAAGGATAACGGAATTGGCATGAGTCAGGAATTTGTGAAGAAGATATTTTCTCCCTTTGAGAGAGAGCGGACTTCCACTGTCAGCAGGACCCAGGGCACAGGGCTTGGTATGGCCATTACCAAGAACATTGTGAATATGATGGGCGGTACCATTGAGGTTCATACAGAACAGGGAAAAGGTACTGAATTTATTGTTCGTCTGCCATTTCGGATTCAGTCTGAGCATCAACGTATAGAGAAGATCGCAGAACTGGAAGGACTTAAAGCATTAGTTGTAGACGACGATTTTAATACCTGTGACAGCGTGACAAAAATGCTTGTGAGGGTTGGAATGCGTTCGGAATGGACACTTTCCGGCAAGGAAGCTGTTCTACGTGCACGGCAGTCTATGGAACTGGGAGATGCGTTCCATGCTTATATCATCGACTGGCGTCTGCCGGATATGAATGGCATTGAAGTTACCCGCCAGATCCGCAGCCTCGGCGATGATACGCCGATCATTATCCTGACTGCATATGACTGGTCAGATATCGAAGTGGAAGCCAGGGCGGCCGGAGTGACTGCTTTCTGTGCAAAACCAATGTTCATGTCAGATATCAGAAATACCTTGATGAGTGCTATCGGCCAGAAGCTGGCAGAGGATACAATCCTTCCGTCAGTAGATTCGGATTTCAGGGGCAGATGTATACTGCTTGTGGAAGACAACGAACTGAACAGCGAAATTGCTGTGGAAATCCTTAATGAATATGGATTCCTGGTTGATACTGCCGAAAATGGTGTCGAGGCAGTGCAGAAAGTCCGAAATTCTACACCGGGTAATTATGATCTTGTGCTGATGGATGTGCAGATGCCTGTAATGAACGGATATGAGGCCACGAAACAGATCCGTGCGCTGGATGATCCGGCGCTGGCAGGAATTACTATTCTTGCCATGACTGCCAATGCCTTTGATGAGGACAGAAAGAAAGCACTGAAATGTGGTATGGATGGGTTCCTGTCCAAACCAATTGTCATAGAGGAATTGATCAGCATCCTGCAGAAGAACCTGGATTAGGTGTTCGGAGTATCAGAAAAACCACACAAATAAAGGAAATAAAAAATATGGATAAAAGTAGAAAAAAATCAATCGTACTATGTGCTGGTATATTTGTGGTTTTAGGAATATGGATGGTATTGACGGTACCATGCCGGGCTGCCGAGACGAATAACGATGAAAAGCAGTCACGGATCATCCGTGTCGGCTCATTTGAGGATACCTTTAATTATGTCGATAAAAACGGTGTAAGACGAGGATATGGATACGAACTCATGCAGGCTCTGGCAGGTTACACCGGATGGAAACTTGAGTATGTGAAATGTGACTGGTCTGACTGTTTTGATAAGCTTGAAAATGGTGAGATTGATATCATGGGTGATATCTCTTACACCGATGAACGTGCACAAAAGATGCTTTTCCCGGATGAACCGATGGGGGAGGAAAAATATATCCTTTATGCTGATTTATCGGATACGGATATTGGAATGTCTGATCTCAAGTCTCTGGATGGGAAACGTGTAGGTGTGCTCATGGATACAGAACCTGAGCTCATGCTGACAGAATGGGAAAATAAGAATGGCATACATACAGAACATGTAAATGTGAATAATAATGATGATGTCGAAAAGAAATTAGCAAATCATGAGATCGACTGTTTTGTATCTCTGGAGGAATCTATCTGGTCTGAACAGGGAATATCATCCGTTACCACGATTGGCAAATCAGGCATATATTTTGCAATAAATAAAGAACGCAGCGATATCAAGACGGAGCTGGACTATGCTATGCGTCAACTGGAACAGGATAGTCCCTTTTTTAAGACAGATCTGTATAAGAAGTATTTTACACTTGATTATATTCAGGTTCTTACAGGGAAAGAAAAGATCTGGGTGGAAGAGCATGGAGGTATCCGGATAGGATTTTTGAACAATGATCCGGCAATCTTTTCCATGGATGAAGAGACTGGAAAACTTACCGGTATGCTGGCGGAATATACCTCCTATGCCAAAGATTGTCTGGGAAATCAGACACTGGAATTTAATATACAGGCATATGATAATTATGATGAAATGATTCAGGCGCTGCAGAACCGTGAGATTGACATGATTTTTTATGTCGGCAGGAATCCATATTTTGCAGAACAAAACGGATATGCACTTACAAACACAGCCTGGACTTACAGTTTGATGGCCGTAACCGATGAGAAAAAATTTGATGAAAATAAGGTGTATACTGTAGCTGTGCCAAAGGAAAAATATGCCTTAAAACAGCATATTGCATTCAGCTATCCCGAATGGAAGATCGTAGATTGTGATTCGCTTGACAATGCAGCAGATATGGTCATCCAAGAAAAAGCAGACTGTTTCCTCATGGGAGCAAGCCAGGCGCTGATATATGATAACAGTCAAAACTTCAAGAGTGTTCCACTTACAAAAACAATGGAGGCATGCTTTGCTGTAAGAGGTGGAGAGGGAAGCCTTTTGTCAATACTGAATAAAACTATAAAGGCTATGCCGTCTGACATGCTTACAAGTGCACTTGCTATCTATGACAGTACTGCAGATAAAGTAACATTTTTGGACTTTATAAAAGACAATATGCTCGCTTTTTTTGTTACAGCAGGACTTTCTGTACTCACTATCATTGGTATTATCCTCGTACTTTTGCGGAAGGCAAAGAAAGCAGAAGCTGTCGCAAAGCTTGCGGCAAAGAATACAAAAAAACTTAATGACAAACTGGAAATCGCTTTGAAAAAAGCAGAGGATGCCAGTCTGGCAAAGACTCGTTTTCTTAACAATATGTCTCATGACATCCGTACTCCTATGAATGCAATTCTGGGTTATGCACAGCTTATGGAGGAAGAACTAAAAGGAAAGGATCTGCCTGAAACTTCAGATCATCTGGAAAAATTGCGGCAGTCGGGAAATCTTCTTCTGTCTATCATAAATAATGTACTTGATATGGCCCGGATTGAGAGCGGAAAGATGGAAATTGATGAGAACTATGGCCGGATTGAAGATATTCGGCAGACTTTATTTGAAATATTTGATGATGAAGCAAAGAAAAAGAATATTGCACTTCATTACACAATAAATGTAGAGCATGAACATATACTGACAGATACTACCAAGGTAAAAGAAATATTTGCCAATATCCTGAGCAATGCCATAAAATATACTCCATCCGGTGGTTCTGTTATGGTAAACATAGACGAATTAGTATGTGATGAGCCCGGGTACATGATGGTAAGGACCAGGGTGAGCGATACCGGAATCGGTATGAGCCAGGATTATCTGACAAAGATTTTTGACGCATTCACGCGTGAGCGAAACACTACAAAGAGCAAAATCACAGGAAGCGGATTGGGAATGTCAATCGTAAAGAAATATGTTGATCAGCTCGGCGGAACAATAGATGTGGAGAGTGAGCCTGGAAAGGGCAGCATCTTTACTGTAATACTAAAACACAGGATAGCGGATGAAAGCTATTATGTGAAAAAACACGATGAAAGCTCGGGAATAGCCAGTGAAATCCTTGAAGGCAGGAATATCCTTTTGGCAGAGGACAATGATCTGAATGCAGAGATTGCAGAAGCAATACTTGAGCGTGCCGGTCTTAAGGTTGAACGTGTGGAGGATGGCATTCAGTGTGTAAACAGGATAATAAAAATGCCGGCGAGAACATATGATATGATCCTCATGGATATACAAATGCCCCAAATGAATGGTTATAAAGCAACACAGGAAATCAGACGCTTGCCAGATAAGGATAAAGCGTGTATACCGATCATTGCAATGACGGCAAATGCATTTGAAGAAGATAAGCGGGATGCTGTTGCAGCCGGAATGAATGACCATATTGCAAAGCCGGTTGATCTGAGTATTTTAATATCTGTCATCGCAAAATATATAGGATGAAACAAGTTAAAGCCTGTTATTGCGTTCTAAAAAAAAATCCTGTATAATACCAAACTGTAATATTGTATCATTCAGCGAACAGAGAAATACGCTGTGAATCATTAAAAGAAGTCAGGAGGACATAAGTACATGCGAGTCGATGCGGACGATTTTGCCCGACCTTGCAGCTGCGGGAGGGAGCACCACATAGACGTTAGAGAAATTGTAATTGAATCAGGAGCTATCGGGAAACTGGAAAAGGAAATGTCAGACGGTGATCTGAAAGAATATATTTCCCCGCTTCTGATCTGTGACACGAACAGTTACAAAGCTACAGAGGAACTGATGGAGGATATCTATGACCGGTGTCAGGTACTGATCCTGGATGCTGAAGGTCTTGAGGCAGATGAGCGTGCCGTGGAGATCGTGGAGAATTATATGGAAGAGGACATCGATCTTGTTCTTGCAGTTGGAGCAGGGACGATCCATGATCTCAGTCGTTTTGTCGCCCATCAGTACCGGATCCCTTTTGTCTCTGTGCCCACCGCAGCCAGTTCAGACGGATTTACTTCCACAGTAGCAGACATGACCTGGAATGGTGTAAAAAAAGTATTTCAGGCATCTGCGCCGCTTTTTGTCTTTGCGGATACAGATATTTTTGCAGAGGCGCCTGCAAGGCTTACAGCAGCCGGGGTGTCGGATATTCTGGGAAAATACATTGCGCTGGCAGACTGGAAGATAGCAAGTATTCTTATGAATGAATACTATTGTACAGAGGTGGTAAATCTGGAAACAAAAGCGATCCGGACTGTTAAGGATAATCTGAAAGAAATCGCAGCAGGAGAGAAAGATGCATGTGAGAAGCTGATGTATGCACTGATCCTTTCCGGACTGGCCATGCAGATGACAGGAAACTCCAGACCGGCATCCGGGGCGGAGCACCATATGGTCCACCTCTGGGATATGGAAGTGGTCAATGGCCACCTGAATGCTCTTCACGGGGAGAAGGTTTCTGCAGCAACCATGCTGGTCCTTCTGGAATATAAAAAGCTTGCAGATGCTATCAGAAGAGGAACCTGCAGAGTGCATGCTTTTGCAGACGGAGACAGAGAACTCCTGCAGGAGACCTTCGGCAGAAAAGGGATTCTTGGAGCACTTGAAAAAGAAAACACTCCGGAACTTCTGGATGATGTGAGCATAGAAACACTTTCCGGTGCACTTCCGGAAATCCTTAAGATCATAGATTTTCTTCCGGCAGTTACAGATATGCAGGAGATGATGAGTATCGTCGGCTGCGTAAGCAGAGTCCGGGATATCGGACTGCCGGGAAAAGCAATCGAGGAAAGTCTCAGACTTGCACCGTATACAAGAAGAAGGCTGAGCCTTCTGAGACTTCGGAAGATGCTCACATACTGAGCAGGAACAGCTCATAAAAGGTTCTTTTGACTTGATATAAATTTCAGGAAAGGCAGTGATGAACGGTTTGATGAGAGTAGGAATGGGATATGATGTACATAAACTGACAGAGGGCAGGAAGCTGATCCTTGGTGGTGTTGATATTCCCTGGGAAAAAGGTCTTTTGGGCCATTCGGATGCGGATGTTCTGATCCATGCGATCATGGATGCACTTCTGGGAGCTGCGGCTCTTGGAGATATCGGAAAGCATTTTCCGGATACAGACCCTGCATATAAGGGAATCTCCAGTGTGAAACTTCTGGTGCATGTTGCCGGATTACTGAAGGAGAATGACTATGCGATCGGAAATATCGATGCCACCATCATCGCTCAGAAACCGAAGATGGCACCACATATTCCGACGATGAGAGAAAATATCGCAGAAGCACTTGGGATTAAAATATCACAGCTGAATATCAAGGCGACCACAGAGGAAGGCCTTGGATTTACAGGACAGGGAGAGGGAATCTCCTCACAGGCGATCTGCTCCCTGTACAGAATCGGGAAATTGGAGGAAGAGTAACATGAAGATTTTTAACACACTGACACGCAGAAAAGAGGAATTTGTACCTCTGGAAGAAGGAAAAGTAAAAATGTATGTCTGCGGACCTACGGTATACAATCTGATCCATATCGGAAATGCCCGTCCTATGATCATTTTTGATACGGTGCGCAGATATATGGAATATAAAGGATATGAAGTAAATTATGTATCCAACTTTACCGATGTAGATGACAAGATCATCAAGAAGGCCATTGAAGAGGGTGTTTCCGCAGAGGAAATCTCTACCCGTTATATCAAAGAGTGCAAGAAGGATATGGCAGATATGAATGTAAAACCTGCTACAACTGCACCCCAGGCTACACAGGAGATCCAGGGCATGATCGACATGATCCAGACTCTTATTGATAAAGGATATGCATATCCGGCAGCTGACGGGACCGTTTATTTCCGTGTAAAGAAATTCAAAGATTATGGCAAGCTTTCTCATAAAAACCTGGATGATCTCCAGTCGGGATTCCGTTCTCTTAAGGTATCCGGTGAGGATCAGAAGGAAGATCCGTTAGACTTCGTGCTCTGGAAACCAAAGAAAGAGGGCGAGCCGTCCTGGCCGTCACCGTGGTGCGACGGACGTCCTGGCTGGCATATTGAGTGCTCTGTTATGTCTAAGAAATATCTTGGAGAAGAGATCGATATCCATGCAGGCGGTGAGGATCTGATCTTCCCGCATCATGAGAATGAGATCGCACAGAGTGAGTGCTGCAATGGTAAAATTTTTGCAAGATACTGGATGCATAATGGTTTCCTGAACATCGACAACCGCAAGATGTCCAAATCTCTCGGAAACTTCCGTACCGTTCGTCAGATCGGTGAACAGTATGATCTTCAGGTCCTTCGCTTCTTTATGCTGAACGCACATTACAGAAGTCCGCTGAACTTCAGCGCAGATCTTATGGAAGCAGCAAAGAACTCTCTGGAGCGTATCCTTGAGGCGGCAGGAAAGCTCAGTGACCGTAAAGACAATGGGGCGGCAGAGAATATCACAGAGGAAGAGCTTGCGCTTCTCAAAGAGGCAGAAGGTTTTGTTACCAAATTTGAAGCGGCCATGGATGATGATTTTAATACCGCAGATGCGCTTGCGGCAATTTTTGAGCTTGTTAAATTTGCCAACACAAACGTAGATGAGAACAGCTCAAAAGAGTTTGCCGGTGGCCTTTATGAGGAACTTTTTAAGCTCAGTGATGTGCTGGGACTGAAAATTGAGAAAAAAGAAGAGATTCTTGACAAAGAGATCGAGAATCTGATCCAGGAGCGCCAGGCTGCAAGAAAGGCAAAGGATTTCAAGAGAGCAGATGAGATCCGTGATGAGCTCTTGAAAAAAGGTATCATCCTCAAAGATACAAGAGAAGGTGTGAAATGGCAGAGAGCTTAAAGAAACTTAAAGAGCTGTTTGATCTGAAAGACGCAGACCTTCGGACTTATTCGCCGCTGACACTGGCCTATATCGGGGATGGTGTTTATGAGCTGGTGATCCGTACTATTCTTGTGAAAAAAGCGAACTGTCCGGTAAATCGTCTCCACAAAAAAGCCAGCAGCCTTGTAAAAGCATCTGCACAGTCGGGTATGATGGAGATCCTCGAACCACTTTTGACAGAAGAAGAAAAAAGTGTATATCGAAGAGGAAGAAATGCCCATTCCGCTACCATGGCCAAACATGCCACCATGGCGGATTATCGGCGTGCTACAGGTTTTGAGGCGCTGATGGGATATCTTTACCTGAAAGAGGATTTTTCAAGGATACTGGAACTGGTCCATGCAGGACTTGAGAAGGAGGAAATTTAAATTGACTGAAATGATAGAAGGAAGAAATGCGGTACTTGAGGCATTTCGTTCCGGTAAATGTGTTGATAAACTGTTTATTCTGGATGGCTGTCAGGACGGACCGGTCCGCACCATCGCAAGAGAAGCCAGAAAACATGATACCATTGTAAAATTTGTTCCAAAGGAACGATTGGATTCCATGAGCGAGACAGGTGCGCATCAGGGAGTGATCGCTCAGGTTGCGGCTTATGATTATTCCACAGTAGAGGATATCTTAAAGAAAGCAGAAGATAAAGGAGAGCCTCCGTTTATCATTCTTCTTGATAATATTGAGGATCCTCATAATCTGGGAGCTATCATCCGTACCGCAAATCTTGCAGGTGCTCATGGTGTGATCATTCCCAAACACAGAGCAGTAGGACTGACTGCTACGGTTGCCAAGACGTCGGCAGGCGCACTGAATTATACACCGGTTGCCAAGGTTGCTAATTTGGGACAGACTATTGATGAACTGAAAGAAAAAGGCATCTGGTTCGTATGTGCAGATATGGACGGAGAGGTGATGTATCGTCAGAATCTGACAGGACCTATTGGCCTTGTGATCGGAAATGAGGGAAATGGTGTAAGCCGCCTTGTAAAAGAGAAATGTGATTTTACTACCGCGATCCCGATGAAGGGGGATATCGATTCCCTTAACGCTTCTGTAGCTGCAGGAGTCCTTGCTTTTGAGATCGTAAGACAGAGACTGTCAAAATAAATACATCAAATACAGCCATAGCTGTTCGGAGAAAAAATGTGCCGATATAATGAGATGACGGATGAAGCTCTTATCGAAAGACTTCGTGCAGGGGAATCTGCAATTGCAGATTATCTGATGGAAAAGTATAAAGGTCTGGTCAGAAAAAAGGCTCGTGCCATGTTTCTGATAGGCGGAGACACAGATGATCTGATACAGGAGGGGATGATCGGACTGTTTAAGGCAGTCCGTGATTACCAGCCAGACAGGGAGGCGTCTTTTCAGTCTTTTGCAAATATATGTATTGACAGACAGATCTATACTGCCATTAAAAGTTCAAACCGCCAGAAACATCAGCCACTGAACACTTATGTGTCTTTAAGCGACGGAGAAGCGGAAGAAAGTTACAGAGATTCCTGTGTGGAGTATGATAATCCGGAATCGATCCTGATCGACCGGGAAAATGTGGAGGCTCTCGAAAATGAAATAAAAAAGAGCCTGAGCCCTCTGGAAAACAGGGTACTGCAATTGTATCTGGATGGAAATGGATATATGGATATTGCCCGGATTCTTGGAAAAACACCGAAATCCATTGATAATGCACTGCAGAGAATCCGTGGGAAAATTAAAAGCTATTTTTGAGAAGAGTAAATACCTCTTTCCTTTTGAATGTAAAAGTATTAAAATAATACTCATAAGGAGCAGAATAAGAAAGGAGGCCAAATTATGGCAAAGATCAATAAATACTGGGGACTTGTTGCAGTAGGAGCGCTTACCGCCGCCGCAGCAGGAGCTATCGCAGCACTTGTATCCAGACGATCCGTATGCGAAGAAGACTTTGAGGATGATTTCGAAGATCTTGATGATTTCAAGGATGACGAGAAGAAGGAAGAAAAAGAAGAGAAAGAAGTCTTCCAGGACTGGGACAAGACTGCATCTGAGACTGTAGAAGTTTCCAAAGAGGCAGAGGATGCTGAAGAGGCACCAACAGAAGCAGAAGAGGAAACACCTGCTGATGATGAATCGGAGGCCGAAGCAGAAGAAACAGAAGAGACAGAAACAGAAGAGACAAAGACAGAAGAGTAAAAAGAGAATCCTGCGTGCTGTGTCTGTGAGCGGCGGCACACAGGATTTTTTGTGCTATAATCATGAAAATATGAATTTTTAAAAAAATAAAAATAATGTATTGACAATATGACAATCATCTGATAATATAAACAACTGTGAGCGGCATAAACGTCGCGAAACAAGCTGCTGTGGCTCAGTCGGTAGAGCGTCGCCTTGGTAAGGCGGAGGTCACGGGTTCGATTCCCGTCAGCAGCTTTTTTTGTGTCCAAAAACAGACAATTTTTTGTTTAAATACAGGTTTTGCGGGTTTCAAAAACTCCGGATTTATGATAAGATAAAACATCAGGATGATATTTAGGAGGGAAAGCAATGGAGAACGAAACAGTTTCCAAAAACTTTATTGAAAATATTATAGACAAAGATCTTGAAGAAGGCGTTTATGACACCGTGCATACACGTTTTCCACCGGAACCTAACGGCTATCTTCATATCGGACATGCGAAATCCATTCTTTTAAATTATGGATTGGCTCAGAAATACAACGGAAAATTCAATCTCCGTTTTGATGATACCAACCCTACAAAGGAGAAATCCGAATTTGTAGAGTCCATCAAGGCTGACGTGAAATGGCTTGGTGCAGACTGGGAAGACAGACTTTTCTTTGCATCTGATTATTTTGACCAGATGTATGAGGCAGCAGTGAAGCTTATTAAGAAAGGCAAGGCCTTTGTCTGCGACCTGACTGCAGATCAGATCCGTGAGTACCGAGGAACTCTTACAGAGCCGGGTAAAGAGAGCCCGTACAGAAACCGTACTGTAGAAGAGAATCTTCAGCTTTTTGAAGAGATGCGTGAGGGCAAATACGGAGATGGCGAGAAGGTTCTCCGCGCCAAGATCGATATGGCGTCACCGAATATGAACATGCGTGACCCGGTCATCTACCGTGTAGCCCGCATGACACATCATAATACAGGTGATAAATGGTGTATCTATCCGATGTACGACTTCGCTCATCCGATCGAGGATGCCATCGAGGGTGTGACACATTCTATCTGTACTCTGGAGTTTGAGGATCACAGACCGCTTTATGACTGGGTTGTAAAGGAACTGGAATATCCGCACCCACCGAAGCAGATCGAGTTTGCAAAGCTGTACCTGACCAATGTTGTTACGGGTAAACGTTATATCAAGAAACTTGTTGAGGACGGCATCGTAGATGGATGGGATGATCCAAGACTTGTATCCATTGCTGCACTCCGCCGCCGTGGATTTACACCGGAATCCATCCGTAAATTTGTAGAACTCTGTGGTGTTTCAAAGGCTAACAGTTCTGTAGATTATGCAATGCTTGAGTACTGCATCCGCGAGGACCTGAAGCTGAAACGTCCGCGTATGATGGCGATTCTTGATCCGATCAAACTTGTGATCGATAACTATCCGGAAGGACAGGTTGAGTATCTGGAAGCTCCGAATAATATGGAGAACGAGGAACTTGGAACCAGAAAGATCCCGTTCAGTGGAGAACTTTACATTGAACGTGATGATTTCATGGCAGAGCCTCCTAAGAAATACAAACGTCTCTATATTGGAAATGAAGTTCGTCTTATGAATGCATATTTTGTAACCTGTACAGGTTACGAGGCAGATGACGACGGAACGATCCGTGTAGTCCACTGTACTTATGATCCGGAGACCAAGGGTGGAAATGCACCGGACGGACGTAAGGTAAAAGGAACGATCCACTGGGTGGAAGCATCCAATGCAGGTAAAGTTGAGGTAAGGCTTTACGAAAATATCGTAGATGAAGAAAAAGGTGTTTACAATAAAGAAGATGGTTCTCTTAATGTAAATCCAAATTCTCTTACGGTAACAAGTGCTTATGTAGAGCCGGAGCTTCTGAAAGCAAAAGGCTATGACAGCTATCAGTTTGTACGTAACGGTTTCTTCTGCGCGGATATCCATGATTCCAGGGAGGGAGCACCGGTATTTAACCGCATTGTATCTTTGAAGAGCTCTTTCAAATTACCGAAAGCATAAAAACTGTCAAAAAGAATACGAAACATATGACAGCAGTACACCGTGAACAGGTATCAGGGTGTACTGCTTGTTTTGTTTTATCGTCATCATTTCGGTTGCGCCCGTTTACAGAAACGGTTATACTGATAACACAGGAAAGAGAGGAATTACACATGAAGAAAATCGTGCTTGCTTCCGCATCTCCCAGGAGGCGGGAACTTTTAAGCCAGGTAGGAGTCACCTTTGAAGTGAAGCCTGCCAGCGGGGAAGAACTGATCACCAGTGCAGAGCCTGCGAAAGTGGTGGAGGAACTTTCTCGTCAGAAAGCTATGTTTACGGCATATGCGCTGGAGGAAGAGGAGAACCGGGAGCTGAGAGATGTGGTTGTGATCGGTGCAGATACCGTTGTATCTTATGAGGGTAAGATCTTAGGTAAACCGGCAGATGAGACAGATGCAATAGAGATGCTCGCTATGCTGCAGGGGAACACGCATCAGGTATATACCGGTGTAACTTTACTGATAAGAGAAGAAGAGAGATGGGAAGCTCATACCTTCCATGAGTGCACGGATGTGAGCTTTTATCCGGCGACAGAGGAAGAAATAAAGGAATATGTAAACAGCAAAGACCCAATGGACAAAGCCGGAAGCTATGGGATCCAGGACGCCTGGGGAGCCTATGTGAAGGGAATCCGTGGTGATTACAACAACGTGGTGGGACTGCCTGTGGCAAGACTGATCTATGAGACAAAAAAACTGGGAATGAACCTGAGAGGATGAAAGATAAAATGATAAAAGCTTGTATATTTGATCTGGATGGAACAATTGCGAATACACTGGAATCCATGGCATATGTGGCGAATGAGATCATGGAAAAGTTTTCCCTGAAACCACAGCCGGCAGATAATTTCCGTTATTACAGCGGTGAAGGTGCAGATATGCTGATCAGAAGATGTCTGATCGATGCAGGAGATCCGGAACTGGTACACTACGAAGAAGTCAGGGAACTTTATCGCAGGAAATTTGATGAAGATCCGCTGTATAAAGTTGTGCCATATAAAGATATGCCGGAAACTCTTCAGAAGCTGAAACATGCAGGCCTTAAGATGGCTGTATGCTCCAATAAGCCTCATGTTGCGGCACAGAAAGTGGTAAAGGCGATCTATGGCGATCTGTTTGATGAGGTGATGGGACAGCAGGAAGGGATCCGCAGAAAGCCGGCGCCGGATGGACCACTGAAAATCGCGGGAGATTTTGGCGTAAAGCCGGAAGAATGTATGTATATCGGAGATACAAAGACTGATATGCAGACAGGAAATGCTTCCGGAATGTATACCGTTGGTGCGTTGTGGGGATTCCGCGACAGAGAAGAGCTTGAAAATAACGGTGCAGATATTGTAGCAGCTGTACCTGGTGATCTGTTTACTATTTATGAGGAGAAGCAGCATGATTAAGATGGTTGCCAGTGATCTGGATGGAACGCTGCTCATCGGTGGAAGACAGACGCTGCCGGAAGAGATATTTCCGCTGGTAAAGGAACTGAAAAAAATGGGAATCCTCTTTGTGGCAGCCAGCGGCAGACAGTATGCCAATATGAGGAATCTTTTTGCGCCGGTAAAGGACGATATGGCATTTATCAGTGAAAATGGCGGGCTTGCTGTTCAGAATGAGAAGCTTCTGTACTGCGACAGCTTCGACAAAGAACTGGTCAGTGAGATCATTCAGGCAATATGGGAAAAGCCCGGAGCGGAATTTTCCTGTTCTACAAAGGATTTTTATTATATCATGCCCAAGACAGAACATTATCGCCATCTGATGATCGAAGAAGTAAAAAACCAGTGTAAGATCATAAAGAGTTTTGATGAGATCACAGAGCCTTGTATGAAGGTTGCGGTTTACGAGAAAGAAGGAATGACGGAGGAATCCATCCGGTATTGGAGGGAACGGTTCAAGGATAGATGTACTGTTGTGACATCTGGATTTGCGTGGGTGGATTTTGTTCCATTTACCACGAACAAAGCAAAAGGGATCCGTAAATACCAGGAACTTCTGGGAATCGGACCGGATGAATGCATGGTGTTTGGGGATGAATACAATGATATTGAAATGATGAAATCTGTAAAATACAGCTTTGCCATGAAGCATGCGAAGCCTGGGGTAAAGGCGGTTGCTTCCTACGAAACAGAGAAGGTGGAACCAGTACTTCGCAGACTGATCGCGGCGGGCGGAGATATAAAGGAGGTACTTTAATATGTACAAGAAAGAATATGTCCAGACATTTCTGGAAAAACAGGGTCAGCTTTTTGATGAGCCGGTAGCAGAGGATTTTGAGGAGGCAGAGGAGTTCCTCGAGGATTGCATGGCAGTTGTGCTGGATTCCCTGAAGGATGTAAAAAAATATCTGGATGGAATGGGCGCAGATGTGGATGGGCTTTCTCTGAAGGAACTGGAAGAAGAAAGTGAAGTGTTCAAACTTCCGGACGGAAAATATATGATCGTAGAAGGCTGACGGAAAGCAGGGATTACACCTCTGAAAATTAAATATGATAAACTTGCATCAGCAAAAAGAAAGCCCTGCGTAGAAAGGGTAAATGTGGGGAAAATAAAATGATGTAAAGGAGGATGGAATATGAAAAAAAGCAGAGTGCTGGCAGTCATCATGGCTGTGCTTATGATGGTAACGCTGCTTCCATCGATGGTATTTGCCACTGCAGCTCCATCGGGAACTCTTGATGGAAAGCTGAAGGTCAAAGGAACACTTGCGATCGGGTCTACTTTAAGTGCAGATTACTCAAAGGTCAAGCCGGAGGGGATCACAGATGATAATGTGAGTTTTTCCTGGTCATTAAAGGACGGAGATCTACTTACAGAAGTAGGAACTGACAAGACTTATAAAATTGATGAAAAAGATCTGGGTCTTCCGATCGTTCTGAAGATTACCGGAAAAGAAGAGACGGGAGTCAGTGGTGAGCTTACGGTGACGACCCAGGAAGTTTCCGAAACAGAAGAGGAAGCCAAAGCATTGGCAGAAAAGAAAAAGGAAGAAGCCAAAGCAGCGGGAACGTCAGAGGAACCTGACAGTGCTCAGCCTGAGGAAACCACAGAGCCGGCAGAAGAAACAGAGTCTGCGGATGTACAGGAAAATACCGGCACACAGGGTTCCACAGATGAGCAGGAATCCGCAGATACCCAGGAACCAGCAGAAAATCCTGTTGTAGAAGTAAACGGAAACGGAGAACAGTCAGGGTCTCAGAATACCGATGAGACAGATGCATCCGGAGACAGTCAGACGGAGACGCCAGCTTCCGCAGATACAGCAGCAGACGCTTCCGAAAAAAATGAGAAACCGACATATTCGGCATCTGCATACACGGAAGATGGAAGTGGAATTCTGGATTTTGGTTCCGTGGAAGAAGGATATACGGAAATTCCGGAAGCACAGATGGTTACTATCACAAATTCCGGAACCGGAGATCTTAATTTTAAAGAGATCGCCCCGGAGAATTTCATGGCTGCAGATATTGATGATGCGCCATTAAAGAGTGGTGAAAGTGTTACTGTGTGGGTAAAACCACGAGAAGGTCTGAAGGCTGGAGAATACAAAGATCTGATCACGTATCAGACAGAAGAAGGTGCCGATGTCTTCTTTGAAGCGGACTTTACAGTAAAAGAACCGGAAAATAAAAAAGTCGAAGATAATGAAAATAATGAGCAGACAGATCCCGGGGAAACATCGGACCCTGCAACGGAAAAAATATACAAGCTAACTGCGAATCCGACAGAACTGCCTTTTGATGATCTGACTGCCGGTTATGAAAAGGTAGAAACAACAAGTACAGTCACGATCAAAAACGAAGGTACAGAAGCTGTGACGTTAGTACAGCCTGAGTCGGAGTTTTTTGATATTGCGCCGGTCAGTGAAGTGGAGAGCAGCGGAAATATCCAGTTGGCGCAGGGAGGAGAGCAGACCTTTACCGTACAGCCTAAACTTGGACTCTCTGCAAAAGATGATCCATACGTGGAAGAACTTGTATTTGCTTCTGATGAAAGCACTGAAGCATCTGCTACAGTGACGGCTTCGGTTATGGTAAAGACAGAAACACCAAAAACAGTTACTGCAACAGTGAAACCGGAAGGTCCTCTGTCTTTTGGAACACTGGAACAGGGCTATGAGACCGCACCGGATGCACAGCCTGTAACTGTAAAGAATACAGGCACAGAGGCTATCCGAATCCAGCTTTCTGTTCCGGAAGATTATGTGGTGGGAGAGCCTTCTGCGGAAGTGCTCAATCCTGGAGATGAGGCGGCAACCTTTACCGTACAGCCCAAAACAGGTCTTCAGGCCGGAGATCACAGCGGTTTGATTTCTGTGACAGATCAGAACACCGGAAACGCACTGGGCGAAGTCCGACTTGAATTTACAGTTTCGGAACCGGAACCGGATCCGGATCCAGAGCCAGAGCCAGGTCTTTCGGTAACAGACAGTCTGGAGTTTGGAACCAAAGAAGAAGGCTATAAGGAACTTCCTGATGAGCAGACAGTTACAGTTACCAACACCGGAAATACAAAGATCGTTCTGAAACAGCCATCATCAAATGCATATACAATTGGTACACTTTCTGCCACAGAGCTGGAAGCAGGAGATAATGCAACCTTTAGCGTACAGCCGGTCAGCGGACTTTCACAGGGGGAATATCTGGAAGACATTGTGATCGCCAATGATGCAAATGTGGATGCTTATGTAAATGTCCATTTCAGCGTTACAAAGAAAAAAGCAGATAACGGTGAGAAAGCGAATAACCTTACAGGCATCAAAAAACCATCCGATATCAAAGATCTTCCTAATGGAACCCAGAAAACCCAGAAAGCCCTGAAGCTTCCGGGAACAGTAAAGATCACTACAACAAAGGGAGAGCAGAAGGCATCTGTTAAATGGGATGTTAAGGGATCTTCCTATGATCCGTCTTCTGCAGAACGTCAGATATTTAATGTAAAAGGTACTGTCATTCTTCCGGAGGGGGTTAAGAATCCCAACAAGATCAGTACAGTGATCGCAGTAAGTATTACAGTAAACGGATATCAGGGCAAGGAAGCCGCTGCATCGGATAATAAGATCACAGGAATTGATTCCAATGGCAAGTATGATACCAATACAAAGATCACCTTTACAGCAGCTGGTGCAGGGATGGATAATACAAACCCGCGTAAGGGAGATACCAGATATCAGCCGAAGAGCTGGAAGATCACAGAGACCCGTACCTGGGATGGAGAGCCTTATACTGCAACATTCCGTGTCAGCAAGCCGGGAAAATATACTCTGAAAGTTACCTTTGGACAGCAGAAATATGACGGCTCCAGCTGGAAGGATACCGGTACACAGTCAGAAAGTGCGGTTACTTTTACGGTATCACAGGCAGCAGTTCTTACTGCGACTCCGAGTCCGGCAGTGACACAGACAAATCAGAAATCTGCAGTGCAGACGGGAGACAGTACACCGATCATGACATTTGTGATCATTTTGATCGTGGCTGTGGTATGTATTGGAGGAATCCTTGTATATCGTAGAAAGAAAAAATAAGAACAGAATGTAGAAGATAGTTTTACAGCACCCTCCGTAAAAAAAATGTACGGAGGGATTTTTTTGCACATAGAGATCCGTTTTGTATGTTGCTGCTAGCACTCTGCAATGATGAGTGCTAAATTTTTCTTGACTTTTGTAAAAAGTCGTATTAGTATATATTTATTGAAAAAAACAACAGGTTTCCGGCTCTGTCGGAACATCAGAAATAAAAATAAAAACAAAAGGAGAGTGACATATATGTCAGCAAAACATGGCAGTTTATCAATCAACAGTGAAAATATTTTTCCGATTATCAAGAAATGGTTATATTCCGACCATGATATTTTTGTAAGAGAGATGATCTCCAACGGATGCGATGCAATCACCAAACTGAGAAAGCTGGAAGTTATGGGAGATTATACATTCCCGGAAGGTTACAAACCGGCTGTAAATGTTATCGTTGATCCGGATCAGAAAACTTTGAAGTTTATCGATAACGGTATTGGTATGACAGCAGATGAAGTAGAGGAATATATCACACAGATCGCTTTTTCCGGTGCCACAGAGTTTCTTGAGAAATATAAGGATAAAACAACGGATGATCAGATGATCGGTCATTTCGGACTTGGATTTTATTCTGCATTTATGGTGGCAGATGAAGTTCATATCGATACTCTCTCTTACAAGGAGGGTTCCACACCGGTACATTGGACCTGTGACGGTGGTACGGAGTATGAGATGGCAGACGGAAACAAAACAGAACCGGGAACAGAGATCACTCTTTTCCTCAATGAGGAAAGCCTGGAGTTTGCCAATGAATATCGTATGAGAGAGGTTATTGAGAAATACTGTTCTTTCATGCCGGTAAATATCTATCTTTCCAAAGCAAATGCTGAACAGGAGTATGAAACCATCGATGAGACTGATCTCCGTGAAGATGATGTGGTAGTTGAGCATATCCATGAGGATGCCAAGACAGAGGAAAAGGAGAATGATAAAGGTGAGAAAGAAGTTGTGGAAGTTTCTCCTGCCAAAGATAAAGTAAAGATCAATAAACGGCCGGTATCCTTAAGCGATACACAGCCGCTCTGGATGAAACACCCAAATGAGTGCACGGATGAAGAGTATAAAGAATTTTACCGTAAGGTATTTATGGATTACAAGGAGCCGCTGTTCTGGATCCATCTGAATATGGACTATCCGTTCAATCTGAAGGGTATCCTGTATTTCCCGAAGATCAGGACAGAGTATGATTCCATTGAGGGAACCATCAAGCTTTATAATAATCAGGTATTTATTGCAGATAACATCAAAGAGGTGATCCCGGAATTCCTTCTTCTTCTGAAAGGTGTGATCGACTGCCCGGATCTTCCACTGAATGTTTCCCGTTCTGCACTGCAGAATGATGGTTTTGTGAAAAAGATTTCTGAATATATCACCAAGAAAGTAGCAGATAAGCTCACCGGAATGTGCAAGACAGACAGAGAGTCTTATGAGAAGTACTGGGATGATATCAGCCCGTTTATCAAATTTGGATGCATCAAGGATGCGAAATTTGGTGAGAAGATGAACGATTATATCCTCTTTAAGAATCTGGATGGCAAATATCTTACCCTGAAAGACTGCATTGAGGAAAATAAAAAAGAAGAAACAAAAGCAGCTGAAGAGGAGAAGACAGAGGAGAAAGCTTCTGAAGGATCCCAGAATGAGGAACCGGAAAAAACGGTGATCTATTATGTGACCGATGAGGTACAGCAGAGCCAGTACATTAATATGTTCCGTGAAGCGGGTAAAGATGCTGTACTGCTGAAGCATGTGATCGATTCACAGTTTATTTCCCATCTTGAACAGCAGGATCAGACGATCCAGTTCAAGAGAATTGATGCAGATCTGACAGAAGAGCTTCGTGAAGACGGAGAAGCGGATGAAACAACAGTCAAGACACTTACTGAGGTGTTCCGTAAGAATCTTGGCAAGGATAAACTTGAAGTAAAAGTAGAGAAGCTGAAAAATGAGGGAACTGCAGCGATGATCACTCTTCCTGAGGAGAGCCGCCGTATGCAGGATATGATGAAAATGTACAATATGTACGGAATGGATCCGAATATGTTCGGTGGTCAGGAAGTACTTGTACTGAACGCAAATCATCCTCTTGTAAGATTTATAGCAGAAAATCAGGGATCAGAGTATGTTCCGGTGATCTGTGAACAGCTTTATGATCTTGCAATGATGAGTCATAAACAGCTTTCTCCGGAGGAAATGACAAAATTTGTAAAGAGAAGCAACGATATCCTTATGGTTCTTACAAAATAAAACGACATACAAAACGATCGAAAGGCTTCGCCCGTAATGGGGCGAAGTCTTTGTTTTTTTTATAACAACATGTGTATCTTTAACACAATTCGAGGAAATTTTAATAAAATAATAGATATTAAATAAAAATAACCTGTAAAATATGACTAAAAATTCAAATTAGTATCTAATATGTATAAAATAAATTTTCAGAAGAAAGCGAAAAATATAGATAAGTGTCGTATTATATATAAGGGAGTGCTTTTGAAAAGAGAAAAGAATGAAATGGAGGAACAAATGTATGAAAAAGGTGTATGAATTGATCAGAAGACTTGGCGCAAATTCGAAATACAAAGGATATTTTTTCGTTGCGGAAGCGATAAAGATTTCTATGGGGGATCAGTATAAACCATTGCGGATCACAAAGGACATTTATCCATGCCTGGCACGGAAGTACAGATCAACACCTACCAATATTGAGCATGATATCAGAACGATGGTAAATGTGTGTTGGGAAGGAAATAAAAAACTGCTGGATGAGATTGCAGGATATCCTCTGGAATACAAGCCTACCAACAGTGAATTTATTGATATGCTTGCGTATTACCTGAGGGAAATAGAAGAAGAGAATTGACTACAGCCTTTCAAAAAGAATCTGATTCCTGGACAGAAAGCTCAGGATCATATCATCCCAGAACTGCTCCGGGCGTTTATCCATAGAGAATGTTTTGAGCGAGATTCCGGTAGTACAAAGAAGGCTGTTATTTTTAAATTGAAGATTTAAGAATAGTCCGTCTATCTGTTCGGAGGAAATTCCGAAATCTGTATTTCTCATTGCGGCTTCAATTCCGCTCCGACTTAAATGCAGCACGATCCTGAAGCTTAAGGGTGTACGCTTACCGCGGATCACAGACCAGCAGAAAGGTCTGATGTCCTTCCAGAGAGAATGTGTCCGGCCGTGCTCTGCAAATCTGTTCATGCTGTCTGTATCAAAAAAATCTTTCTGAAGCCTTCCGTCAATGGTAAAAGTATTAAAAGTAGTCACAGTCGCTTCGGATAGACAGAATTTGTCAAATACTTCTCCTATAAAAAGTTTGTTTGTGAAATCCCGGATATCAGTGATCCTTAATGCAAGCATGCCGCACTTCCTTTCTTTTATGTGATCGCGTGTAGACATTATATCTCAGATAAAGAAAAAAGGACAGACTTTTTAAAAAACTCTTTTCAAATATCTGTTTATGTGATACGATAAATGTGGTATTGAATACTACATATAATGGAAAAGAGGACGATATAATTGAGCTATAAGATTGCGATAGATAGCTGTGGGGAGCTTTTAGATGAATGGAAAAATGACGGCAGGATTGAATCCATACCACTGACGTTGACGGTGGGTGGTGAGAATATTATAGATGATGAGAATTTCGATCAGAAAGATTTTTTAAAGAAGGTTGCGGCCTGCCCGGAATGCCCCAAGTCTGCATGCCCTTCTCCGGAACGCTATATGAAGGCATATGAGTGTGATGCGGAACATATTTATGCGGTGACACTTTCGTCAGAATTGAGCGGTTCCTATAACAGTGCAATTCTTGGAAAAAACCTGTTCCTGGAAGAGCAGCCGGAGAAAAAGGTTCATGTATTTAATTCCAAATCTGCATCCGGTGGTCAGAGTCTGATTGCCATGAAGATCATGGAGTGTGAAGAAAAGGGACTTTCTTTTGGAGAAGTAGTAAGTGAAGTAGAGAAATATATTGAAGAGATGAGCACATTTTTTGTGTTGGAGAATCTGGAAACTCTGCGCAAGAACGGACGTTTGAGCAGAGTGAAAGCTCTGGTGGCCAGTGCGCTGAAGATCAAGCCGGTTATGGGATCTACTCCGGAAGGAACGATCTGTCAGCTGGACCAGGCAAGAGGCATGAATAAAGCAATCGTAAAAATGGTGGATCACATTGGAGAGAAGGGAATCAACATTCCGGAAAAGACAGTTGCCATCACTCACTGCAATTGTCCGGAAAGAGCGAAGATGCTGGAGGAGGCTATCCGTGAGAAACTGAATCCTGCAAAGATCGTAGTTATGGATACTGCCGGTGTCAGCAGTATGTATGCCAATGATGGTGGCGTTATCGTAGCAGTCTGATCAGAGAAAATCTCCAGTTCAGAAAATTATCACATTTCTTCGGGGAGTTGCTGCTTTCCTTTTGAAAACAAGTGTGCTATAATGAACGAAGTATTGAAGCGGCAAAGGAGAAAGACAATGAGCCAGAAGAAAGTTGACAAATATAAAAACAGTAAATACTCGCGAAACAGTGCTCTGAAGAAGGAGCGCGCAGAATTTGTACTTGAGATGGCGGCATGGATCCTCATCGCGGTTCTGCTTGTGGGCTGGATCGGATATTCCGCATACGCCAAGATCCAGGCGAAGGAAGCCAGTGTGAAGGTAGATACTGTGATGGATACTTCTGCATTGACAGATTATATTTCCGGATTATCTTCAGACAGTGCGGAATAGAAAACACATATGAAGTGATGGGTTCCCGGGATGGGTTGAAGCATCCCGGGGATTTTTATATACAGGATAAACATAATACAATAAAAAACGGGTCTGCCATAAAGCAGCCCCGTCTTGACTTATACGTTTTTTATGGTTATAGAATTATAACTTTGTAACGTTAGCAGCCTGCATTCCGCGAGCGCCCTCTGTTAAGTCGTAGGATACAGCCTGTCCTTCTTCAAGAGATTTGAAGCCTTCACCGTTGATAGCGGAGAAGTGTACGAATACATCCTGTCCGTCCTCACCTGTGATAAAACCATAACCTTTTTCTGCGTTGAACCATTTTACAGTTCCCTTGTTCATTTTGTGTTACCTCCATAAAAATAAAAAAAATTAAAATAGCCTTCTGATGATAATAAAAAATCACCAGATTTCACAGACTATATTCATGTAAATATAATCTCTAAAAACTAGTGATTTTACATTAAATATCTTGCCATGCTCTGATTATATAACCCGTGTTTTGAAATGTCAAGGAGAAAATTCCAACAATTCCGGGGTGTAAAAAGGGGCGAAATTGCTTTGTAAAAAAAATCTTTATAAATAGAGAAATATCGTGTATGATATAGTAGAATACAAGCGGATCGAAGAATCTGCTTTGAAAATACAGGATGAGAGGAGAACAGAAATGGGGATTCTGATTCGAGGAGGCCGGATCGTGGATGCGGCTACAGATACGGATAAAACAGGCGATATTTATCTGGAAGACGGAATCATTGCGGAAATAGGCCAGAAGCTGAAAAAGAAAGATGGCGACCGTGTGATCGATGCGAAAGGAAAGCTGGTCATGCCGGGAATCATCGACCTTCATGTCCATTTTCGTGATCCGGGCCAGACACATAAGGAAGATATCAAGAGTGGTGCGGCGGCGGCAGCACGTGGTGGTGTGACAACTGTAGTTGCTATGCCAAACACAACTCCCACTATAGATAATCCGGACCGGGTAAACTATGTACATAACAAGGCTGCGCAGGTTTCCGGTATTCATGTACTTCAGGCAGGTGCAGCCACCATGGGAGAAAAAGGTACTGAACTTGCAGATATTGCCGGAATGGTGAAAGCGGGGATCCCGGCAGTGTCCGAGGATGGCAAATCTGTGATGAATACAGCGCTTTGTAAAGAAGCAATGAGGATCGCAGCAGAATGCGGTGTACCGTTTTTTGACCATTGTGAAGATATCGATCTGCGTGGAGATGGATGCATGAATGAGGATGAGAACGCCAAAAGACTGGGGCTTCCCGGAATCTGCAATGCAGTGGAAGATACCATTACAGCCAGAGATATCATTCTGGCGCTGGAGACAGGAGTCCATCTTCATCTCTGCCACTGTTCCACTTATGGAGATGCCCAGATGATGAAGATCGTAAAAGAAAAAGGATACGACAATATTACAGCTGAAGTATGCCCGCACCATTTTATCCTTTCATCAGATGATATTAAAACAGATGACCCGAATTACAAGATGAATCCGCCGCTCCGTACACCGAAGGATGTGGAAGCACTGAAACAGGGCCTGAAAGACGGTACCATCGAGGTGATCAGCACGGACCATGCACCGCATAGTACACAGGAAAAAACAGGTTCTATGAAGAATGCACCATTTGGGATCGTAGGTCTGGAAACAAGCCTTCCGCTCACCTATACAGAGTTGGTGGAAAAAGATGTGATCACACTGAAACAGATGGTTGAGAAAATGTGCCTGAATCCGGCGAAAATCCTCGGGCTTGACAGCGGAACTCTCCAGAAAGGCCATCCGGCAGATGTGATCATCGTTGACACGGAGCAGGAGTATGCTATCGATAAAAATAAATTTGTTTCCAAAGGACATAACACACCGTTTGATGGCTGGAAAGTAAAGGGAAAAGTGCTTTATACCATCTGTGACGGAAAAATTGTATTTAAAAACCAGGAGGAGAAAGAATCATGATTAACAAACTGATCAGCAATATCCGCAAAACAAATGCACCAATCGTTGTAGGACTGGATCCTATGCTGAATTATATTCCGGAGCATATCCAGAAGAAGGCTTTTGCAGAGTTTGGTGAGACTCTGGAGGGCGCTGCAGAAGCAATCTGGCAGTATAACAAAGGGATCGTGGATGCGACCTGTGATCTGATCCCGGCAGTGAAACCACAGATCGCCATGTATGAGCAGTTTGGTATCCCGGGACTGATCGCATACAAGAAAACGGTTGAGTATTGTAAATCCAAAGATCTGGTTGTGATCGGTGATATCAAAAGAGGTGATATCGGTTCCACATCTGCAGCATATGCAGTTGGCCATCTGGGACAGGTTCAGGTAGGTTCAAAAAAATATGCAGGTTTTGATGAGGATTTTGCAACGGTCAATCCATACCTTGGTTCTGATGGTGTGAAACCTTTTATGGACGTATGCAAGGAAGAGAAAAAGGGTATTTTTGTTCTGGTCAAAACTTCCAATCCATCAAGTGGTGAGTTCCAGGATCGTGTCATCGACGGCCGCCCGCTCTATGAGCTGGTAGGTGAGAAGGTTGCACAGTGGGGCGATGAGCTTATGGGTGATGGATATAGTTATGTTGGTGCTGTTGTAGGTGCGACCTATCCGGAAATGGGAAAGGTGTTAAGAAAAATCATGCCGAAGACATTTATCCTTGTTCCCGGATATGGTGCTCAGGGTGGAAAGGGCGCAGATCTTGTCCATTTCTTTAATGAAGACGGACTTGGTGCTATCGTAAACTCTTCCAGAGGAATCATCGCTGCATACAAGCAGGAGAAATATAAAGAGTTTGGCGCTGAAAATTACGCAGATGCTTCCAGAGCGGCAGTAAAAGATATGATCGCGGATATCAGCGGTGCGCTGGAGAACAGATAATACAGGAGGCATTTTATGAGTACATCAGAAAATAAAAAAATAAAAAAGCCCTGTAAGATACTCAGCCAGGAATGTATTGGTACAGATATTTACAGTATGTGGCTGGATGCAGGTGAGATCGGAAAAAATGCAGTGCCGGGACAGTTTGTATCACTTTACAGCCGTAATGGCGGTAAACTTCTGCCAAGACCCATCAGTCTCTGTGAGATCGATAAAGCAGAAGGAAAACTGAGACTGGTATATCGCGTTACAGGAAAAGGAACCGGTACGGAGGGATTTTCCAGACTTCATGCAGGGGTCCCCATTGAGACTATGGGACCTCTGGGAAATGGCTTTCCACTGGATGCAGTAAAAGGCAAAAAAGTGTTTCTCATGGGTGGTGGAATCGGAATTCCGCCAATGCTGGAAACTGCTAAACAGCTGGACGCAGAAAAGATCATGGTTCTCGGATACAGAGATGAGCTGTTTTTGAATAAAGAATTTGAAGCTTACGGAGATGTCTATGTGGCAACAGAAGACGGCTCTGCAGGAACAAAGGGAAATGTTATGGATGCCATCCGTGAGAACGATCTTGAGGCAGATGCGATCTTTGCCTGCGGACCTGCCCCGATGCTCCGTGCCATCAAGGCATATGCGCTTGAAAAGGGAATTCCGTGCTGGATCTCCATGGAAGAGCGTATGGCCTGTGGCGTAGGCGCGTGTCTTGCCTGTGTGTGCAAATCCAAAGATGTGGATCCTCATTCTCATGTTCATAACAAGAGAGTATGTAAAGACGGACCTGTATTCCTGAGCACGGAGGTAGAGCTATGAGCAGAATGAATGTAAATCTTGCCGGTGTAGAACTTAAGAATCCGGTGATGACAGCGTCCGGAACATTTGGATCCGGAACAGAATACAGTGAATTTGTGGATCTGAACAGACTTGGTGCGGTTGTGACAAAGGGCGTGGCAAATATACCATGGCCGGGAAATCCTACACCGAGAGTGACAGAGACAGCATCCGGAATGCTCAATGCCATTGGTCTTCAGAATCCGGGGATTGATGTTTTCTGTGAAAGAGATATTCCGTTCCTTAAAAAATATGATACAAAGATCATCGTCAATGTCTGTGGCAAATCTGCAAAGGATTATTGTGAGGTTGTAGAACGTCTTGGAAACGAATCTGTGGATATGCTGGAGATCAATGTTTCCTGCCCGAATGTCAAGGAAGGCGGAATTGCCTTCGGTCAGAATCCGAAAGCTCTCGAAGAGATCACAAAAGAAGTAAAGAAATATGCAAAACAGCCGGTGATCATGAAGCTGAGCCCAAATGTAACCGATATTACCGAGATGGCGAAAGCAGCAGAAGCTGGCGGTGCAGATGTTCTTTCTCTTATCAATACCCTGACAGGCATGAAGATCGATATCAACAGACGTACATTTGCACTGGCAAATAAAACCGGTGGAATGTCCGGCCCTGCAGTAAAACCGGTAGCTGTCCGTATGGTATATCAGGTGGCAAATGCAGTATCCCTTCCTATCATCGGTATGGGAGGAATCGCAACTGCTGAGGATGCTCTGGAATTTATCATGGCAGGTGCTACTGCAGTGTCTGTGGGAACTGCAAACTTTTTTAACCCTTATGCTACTGTGGAGATCGCAGATGGTATTCAGGCATTTCTTGAAAAACAGAAAGTGGAAGATATCAATGAGCTGATCGGAGTAGTGAAATAACGGAGGATTGCCGTATTTGCAATTCTGTTGTTCATATGTTAGAATTAACAGGATAAATAAAGGGATTTTACACTGGAATTGCAGCAGAGTGTGGATTCTGGGTTTGTCGTATATATGAAAAACATGGAGGATTAGATAAATGGAACAGTATAAGCAGGAATTTATTGAATTTATGATTGACTGTAATGTCCTGAAATTTGGAGATTTTACTACGAAATCAGGAAGAAAGACACCATTTTTTGTAAATACAGGATTTTACCGTACCGGTGCGCAGCTTCGCAAGCTGGGACAGTATTATGCAAAAGCGATAGAAAGCAAGTTCGGACTGGATTTTGATGTGCTGTTTGGACCGGCATACAAAGGAATTCCGCTTTCTGTAGCAGCAACTATGGAGATCAGTGAAATGTACGGAAAGGATATCCGTTACTGTTCCAACCGTAAAGAAGTGAAAGACCACGGAGATAAAGGAATTCTTCTTGGCAGCCCGATCCAGGATGGGGATAAGGTAGTGATCATTGAGGATGTTACGACTGCAGGAACATCCATTAAAGAAACACTTCCGATCATCAAAGCACAGGGAGATGTAAATCCGATAGGCCTTGTGGTTTCTGTTGACCGTATGGAACGTGGCCAGGGAATAAAGAGTGCGCTCAAAGAGATCGAGGAAACCTACGGTCTTCAGACTACAGCTATTGTAACTATGGCAGAGGTTGTTGAGCATCTCTACAACAAAGAATACAAAGGCCGTGTTGTGATCGATGATAAGCTGAAAGCTGCCATTGATGCATATTATGACCAGTACGGCGCAGAATAATATTGTTATAAAAGGTCATAAAAGAGCGGCGGATTCCGAAGGTCCGCTTTTACTGGGAGGACGCAGCCTTATGAATGAAAAAATTTATAAAACTATGGCGAGCAGCGGGGCGGGAAGCCTTGCACTCGGTATTGTCGTTCTGGTGACGGGACTTGTCACAGGAATTCTGATGATCGTGAACGGTGCGAGACTGCTCAGAAGAAAATCAGAGATATTAATCTAATATGATCTGAAAAGCCGCACGTTGTTCCGTGTGGCTTTTCGGACTATTTAAGCAGGGGAGAATATTGGAAAAAGGGACAAAACGCAGAGTAAAAAAACTCGGGACAGCTTTTTTTGTACTGTATGTTCTTGTTCTTGTGTATCTTCTGTTCTTTTCAGAAGGATACGGAAGAGTGGCGGATGCAGAAAGAGAATACCGTTATAATCTTGTTCCGTTTGTGGAGATCAGGCGTTTCTGGACTTATCGAAAAATAGTGGGTACATTTGCGCTTTTCACAAATGTTTTTGGAAATGTGCTGGGATTTGTGCCATACGGATTTATTCTTCCGGTAATAACCGGAAAAATGCGAAATAGCTTTTTTATCATATTATCCGGATTTGTTATCAGTCTGACGATAGAAGTAATCCAGTTGATCACAAAAGTTGGCTGTTTTGATGTGGATGATATGATATTGAATACTCTGGGCGCAGCGCTTGGATATGGGATTTATGCAGTCTGCGACAGGATTAGGAGAAAAATTAATGGCAAGAAGATATAGATATGCATTTGCAAAAAAAAGAGAAGCTTCCAAAGGAAAATGGTCTGTAGGACTTGCGGTGGCTTCCCTCGTGCTGTTTATCGCGGCAGTTGTGCTTGCACTCTTTTTTGATGGAAAGCTCGGGGGCCTGATCGGCGGAACCGGGCTTTTTGCCATGCTGCTTTCTGCATATGGGTTTACACTGGGGCTTTCCAGCTTTTCGGAAGAAAACCGGAAACACAGGACAAGCATGGTCGGGTCTATTTTGAACGGAGTGATCCTGGTTATCTGGCTGGGACTTTTTTTATCGGGGGTATAACAGATGGATAAAAAAGAACGCTTAAAAAAACAGCTGGACTTTATTATGGAAATAGATAAAGTCAAGAATATTTTCCGTCAGACGTATCTTGCAGACGGAAAGCGGAAAGAGAATGATGCGGAGCATTCCTGGCATCTGGCGTTGATGGCAGTGCTTTTGAAGGAATATTCCAATGTGGAAGTGGATCTTTCGAAGGTGATTCCTATGGTACTGGTGCATGACCTGGTAGAAATCGATGCAGGTGATACCTATGCATATGATGAAAAAGGAGCGACAACCAAGGAATACAGGGAGAAGCAGGCTGCAGAACGGATCTACGGACTATTGCCGGAAGATCAGGGACAGTGGTTAAAAGCATTATGGGAGGAGTTTGAGGCTTACGAAACCCCGGAGGCGAAATTTGCCCATGTGCTGGATAATTGTCAGCCATTGTTTCTCAATGATGCTTCCAACGGGAAAAGCTGGGAAGAGCATCAGGTGAAGAAAAGTCAGATTTATAAGAGAAACCGGAAAACAGGAGAGGGTTCTGAAGTGATCTGGGAATATATGAAAGAACTCGTTGACAAACACATTGCTCTGGGGCATGTGATCGATGATGAAAAAGATGGGAGATGAAGTCTTGGAAGAATGCATGAAAGAACGTTATGGACTTGCTAAGGAACGGATCCGTGAGATCATAACAGAAGAAACCGTAAAAAAACCGTTTGGAGATTTTTTCAGAAACAGGGCAAAGTTTCTTTCCATGGCAGCAGATGTGATGGATGAGAGCTCAGCAGAGCTTACGATGGAGGAGTTGAAGGAGAGAAATCATTGCTTTTATCAGGATATCCTCCCGGAAAATTATGAAAGCAGCTATGGAAATCCGGCGTATGCAGTAAAGCAGTTGGGAGAATACGGAAAAGCCTTCAGTTTTCTGTATGCAGAGATCGCAGGAACTGTAGCTTATGCACATGAGAAAAGGTTGTGGGATATGATCGTATCCATGGAACTGTTTCTGGAAGTATATTCTGCATTTTGCGAGGAAGAACTTCCGGAGGCTGCAACAGTGGAAGGGATTCTCCGTTCCTATGTGAATGATTACTGCCAGGATATGATGGAGCAGAGGATACGGGAAGGTGTAGATCCTGAGCTTGACTTTGCGGCAGATATCATCATGAATTCGGATCTTTCCGATCTGAGATATCTGTATCGCTATGGCGAGTTTGTTTCAGAGAATGAAACAGGAGTTGCAGAGTTTCTGAACTCCCTTTCTCAGGAAGAAATCGATAAGATGGCTTCTACCTATACAGAAGGCTATCGGATCGGATTTATCACCGGACGGAAGGATATCACAAAAAAGAAAACAGTAAATATCCGATATAATCTTGGCTTCGAACGGATGGTAAAAGCAGCAATCCTTCAGTTTGAAAAAATGGGTCTGAAGCCGGTGATCTATCGCCATGCAACGCATGTGGTAAATAAGAGAGGGGCAGTGAGAGTAGGCTATACAGGCGGCGTTGCCAATCCGCAGTACGACTACGATCATCGTCAGGACAGTGCATTGTTCCTGGATGGGGATTTTGTTCAGCGAAAACTTCGGGCTATGCAGACTTCCTATGAGAAGTACAGAGAACTGGCAGAAGTACATGGCGGTCCGGCCTGCATTGATACATTTGGAGAAAATCCTTTCTCTCCGGTAAGTAAGCCGGAAGCTTATGCATTAAGCGAGATGCAGCAGAAGCTTCAGACGGAGCTTGACAATGAATCCGGACAGATCGTAAACCGATACATCAAAGGTGATGAGAGAAGTTTTACGATCATTGCATATCCGGTTCCTGAGATTGGTGGAAATTATGAGGAAATTTTCCGTGAGATCGTAAAGATCAATACATTGGATTACCATCTCTATCAGGAAATCCAGCAGACGATCATCAATACCCTGGATACCTGTGAGTGGGTGGAAGTCAAAGGACGTGGAGACAATGAGACGGATCTTCTGATTCATCTTCATGAACTGACAGATCCGAAGAAACAGACGAATTTTGAGAACTGTGTGGCAGACGTGAATATTCCGGTGGGCGAAGTCTTTACATCTCCACAGCTGGCAGGCACAGGCGGAATCCTTCATGTGAAAAAAGTATATCTGAACGGTCTTCAGTTCCGGGATTTGAAGCTGGTATTTGACTGCGGCCAGGTTATTGATTACACCTGTTCGAATTTTAAAACCGAAGAAGAGAACCGGAAATATATTGAAGATAATATCCTCCACCACCATCCGAAGATCCCCATGGGAGAGTTTGCTATCGGTACAAACACCACAGCCTATGTGGCGGCGCTGAAATACGGAATTGCGGATAAGCTTCCAATCTTGATCGCAGAAAAAATGGGACCGCATTTTGCTGTGGGCGATACCTGTTACAGCTGGGCCGAGGATACACCGGTATATAATCCGGATGGAAAAGAGATCATCGCCAGGGATAATGAGATTTCCGAGATGCGAAAAGATGACGTAAGCCTTGCTTATTATGGCTGTCATACAGATATTACCATTCCCTATGATGAGCTTGGAAGTATCCGTGTGATCGATGATGAGGGAGAAATGCTTTCCATTATCGAAAACGGAAGGTTTGTTCTTCCGGGAACAGAGGAATTAAACCGTCCTTTTGAGAATCTTCCATTAATTAATAATATAAGTTAATTAGTAAATTTACAGTTTTTCTGATCGTATTGACAGAAAGTGAGAATATACGTAGAATAACCATAACAATAGTCAAAGGACACAGGTTAATATTCAGTTAGTGTACCATGAAAGGAGAACACAATGGCAAAAGTAGGAATTGTAATGGGTAGTGATTCAGATATGCCGGTTATGAGCAAAGCAGCAGATATCCTGGAGAAACTGGGAATTGATTATGAGATGAAGATCATTTCCGCACACAGAGAACCGGATGTATTTTTCGAGTATGCAAAGACAGCAGAAGAAAAAGGCTTCAAAGTTATCATCGCAGGCGCAGGAATGGCAGCTCATCTTCCGGGAATGTGCGCGGCGATCTTTCCAATGCCGGTGATCGGTATTCCGATGCATACAACATCTCTGGGAGGAAGAGATTCCCTTTACTCAATCGTACAGATGCCAAGCGGTATCCCGGTTGCCACAGTAGCGATCAATGGTGGTGCCAATGCGGGACTTCTTGCTGCCAAGATCCTTGCAACTTCTGACGCAGAGCTTCTTTCCAGACTGAAAGCCTACAGTCAGGAGCTGAAAGAGCAGGTCGAGAAGAAAGACGCAAGGCTTCAGGAAGTTGGATACAAAAATTACTAAATAAATCTTTTACCATAAAAATAAAAAAAGTGTTGTCATAAGGAGGACATTATGGATTACAAGACTTCAGGCGTAGATATTGAGGCAGGATACAAATCAGTAGAGCTGATGAAAAAGCACATTGCCAAGACGATGAGACCGGAGGTACTTGGAGGAATCGGCGGATTCTCAGGTGCATTTTCCATGGAGAAATTCAAAGATATGGAAGAGCCTACTCTGGTTTCCGGAACAGACGGATGTGGAACCAAGGTTAAGGTAGCCATGGTTATGGACAAGCATGATACCATAGGAATTGATGCCGTAGCCATGTGCGTAAATGATATTGCGTGTGCAGGTGGCGAGCCATTGTTTTTCCTGGACTACATTGCCTGCGGCAAAAATTATCCGGAAAAGATCGCAGAGATCGTAAAAGGTGTTGCAGAGGGCTGTGTGCAGTCTGAGGCAGCTCTGATCGGTGGTGAGACAGCAGAGCATCCTGGTCTTATGCCGGAAGATGAGTACGACCTTGCCGGATTTGCGGTAGGAGTCGTTGACAAAAAAGATCTTCTTACAGGAGAGGCCCTGAAACCAGGAGATGTCCTGATTGGTATGGCTTCCACAGGTGTTCATAGCAATGGATTTTCTCTTGTACGTAAAGTATTTGACATGACAAAAGAGTCTCTTGATACTTATTATGAAGAGCTTGGAACAACTCTGGGAGAGGCGCTGATCGCACCGACCAGAATCTATGTAAAAGCACTGAAAAGCATTCGAGAGTCTGGCGTGAAGATTCATGCATGCAGTCATATCACAGGTGGCGGCTTCTATGAGAATATCCCACGTATGCTGAAAGACGGAACCAGAGCCGTTGTCAAAAAAGACAGCTATCCGGTACTTCCAATCTTCAAGCTCCTTGCCGAAAAAGGAAATATTGATGAGCATATGATGTATAATACATATAATATGGGTCTTGGAATGATCCTGGCAGTAGATCCTGCAGATGTTGACAAAACAATGGAAGCTATCCGTAAAACCGGTGACAAGCCATATGTGGTAGGAACCATTGAAGAGGGAGAAAAGGGAGTGACCTTATGTTAAAGATCGGTGTTCTTGTTTCCGGTGGGGGAACGAATCTTCAGGCGATCCTGGATGCTATTGATGCGGGAGAGATCACAAATGCAAAAGTAGATATTGTGATCAGTAATAATGCCTCCGCTTATGCTCTGGAAAGAGCCAGAAAGCATGATATAGAGGCGGTATGCATCGCACCGAAAGACTATCCGGACCGAGAAGCTTTCCATAAAGCATTACTGGCGAAGCTTCAGGAAAAAGAGGTAGACCTGATCGTTCTTGCAGGATATCTGGTTGCGATCCCTCCGATGATGGTGGAAGCATATCCCAACAAAATCATCAATATCCATCCATCCCTGATCCCGTCTTTCTGCGGAAAAGGTTTTTATGGACTTAAGGTTCATGATGCAGTTCTTGCAAGAGGAGTGAAAGTAACAGGCGCTACGGTTCATTTCGTAGATGCCGGAACGGATACAGGTCCGATCATTCTTCAGAAAGCAGTAAAGGTAAAAGACGGGGATACATCCAAGGAGCTTCAGAGACGCGTAATGGAAAAAGCAGAGTGGAAGATCCTTCCGGAAGCAATCAATCTTATCGCCAATGACAAGATCACAGTGACAGATGGAATTGTTTCTTTAAAGTAATCAGCAGACAGATGAAACAAAGGAGTAAACAGATGAAAGTATTAATCGTAGGAAGCGGCGGAAGAGAACATGCAATTGCATGGAGTGTTGCAAAAAGCCCGAAAGTTGACAAGATCTACTGTGCACCTGGAAATGCAGGAATCGCAGAGTATGCGGAATGTGCAGATATCGGAGCAATGGAGTTTGAAAAACTGGCAGCCTTTGCCAAAGAAAAAGAGATCGATCTTACTATCGTGGGAATGGATGATCCTCTTGTGGGCGGAATCGTAGATGTATTTGAGGCAGAGGGACTGCGTGTGTTCGGACCGCGCAAAAATGCTGCTATTCTGGAAGGCTCCAAGGCTTTTTCCAAGGATCTTATGAAAAAATATGATATTCCTACAGCTGCTTATGAGAATTTTGATGATCCGGAAAAAGCTCTGGAATATTTAAGAACCGAGGCAAAATTCCCGATCGTTTTGAAGGCAGATGGCCTTGCTCTTGGAAAAGGTGTTCTGATCTGCCAGGATCTTGCAGAGGCAGAAGCTGGTGTAAAAGAGATCATGGAAGATAAAAAATTCGGAAATGCCGGAAATACCATGGTAATTGAAGAATTTATGACAGGCCGTGAGGTTTCCGTACTTTCTTTTGTTGATGGAAAGACAATCCGTACCATGACATCTGCACAGGATCATAAGCGTGCAAAAGATGGAGATCAGGGACTGAATACAGGTGGAATGGGAACATTTTCTCCAAGTCCGTTCTATACTCCGGAAGTAGATGAATTTTGTAAGAAATATGTTTATCAGAAGACAGTAGATGCCATGGCAGCAGAGGGACGTCCGTTTAAGGGAATCATTTTCTTCGGACTGATGCTTACTGCAGATGGCCCGAAGGTTCTGGAATACAATGCAAGATTTGGTGATCCGGAAGCACAGGTTGTTCTTCCGCGTATGGAGAATGATATCATTGAAGTAATGGAAGCCTGTGTAGACGGCAAACTTGATCAGATCGATCTGAAATTTGAGGACAATGCAGCAGTTTGTGTTGTTCTTGCAAGTGATGGATATCCTGTAAAATACGAAAAAGGTATTCCAATCCATGGATTTGAGAATTTTAAGGACAAAGACGGATATTACTGTTTCCATGCGGGAACTAAATTTAAAGATGGAGAGATCGTTACAAACGGTGGACGTGTTCTTGGCATCACTGCCAAAGGAGAGACATTAAAAGAAGCCAGAAAGAATGCATATGCTGCTACAGAGTGGATCAATTTTGCAAACAAGTATATGCGTCACGATATCGGAAAAGCTATCGACGAGGCTTAAGTTGGTCATTTTTCACAGGCACAGCTTGACGAAAACAGGGATTTCATTGTACAATAGTAACAACTATGAAACACAGTGAGTAGTTACGAACATGAAAAGCTGGATGCTGACAGGGCACAACAGGAACCAACCATTTTCCTTGATGAGGTGTCGCATCCAAGTGATGAGGCAGAGAGGACAGAAAAATGGGAATCAGTGTAGAAGAAGCAATCCATGAGCTCAGAAACAGGGAGGAAGTATTTGTTGCATATTCACAGGCAACCAGACTTCCATATGTGACCTGTGATGAAGAAACATTTAATGACCAGGCAAGGATTTTTGCCACAGAAGAAGAGATCAAAGAATATGGTAAACAGCTCCTTGAGGATAAGATCCTTCTTATGGGCATGAAATATGAGAAAAAAGACTATCCAAGACTGTATGGTACGCTGTACGCGATCGGAGTGAACAGTGTGATCTGGATCGACGGAGAAGAGAAGATCGAGATTGAGATCGGAAAGATCGCAAACCAGAGAGATATGAGTAAGATCGAGCCGTCTAAGAGACCGCTTCTGAACCCGTCTCTTGAACTTTCCGGAATCTATTTTATGCAGGAATTGCGTCGCCCGGTAAAACAGGAAGAGCACAAGAATATCCGTGAGTTGGAAGAAGAGCTGATAGCAAACCTGCGTAAGGCAGAATTCCTGATCGCGATCAATGCAGAGCAGGAAGAAGATGGAAAGCTCCATATTCCGTATCTGAAAAATAAAGAGGATAAGATCATGCAGCCTGTGTTTACAGATGTTATGGAATTTGAGAAATTTGGAAGAGGCAAGAATCTTCGTGTTGCGAAAGTGACTATAGACAAACTTCCGAGCCTGATGATTCCGCAGGCAAACGCTTATGTGGTAAATCCAATGGGATTTAATCTGGTTCTTAACAAAGAACAGATAGAGAAGATTGCAGGGATCAGTAAATAAAAACAAAAATCACAGCAGGCTGCCAGGATGAAACTGTGCAGCCTTTTGCTGTTGTAGAGGAGAGATTACCCTATGGTGATAGAAATCGATTTTAACAGTGATGAGGCAATCTATATGCAGATCACCAATCAGATCATAATGGGGATCGCTACATCAAGGCTTCATGAAGGGGATACTCTGCCTTCTGTACGGCAGCTTGCAAGCATTGCAGGAATCAATATGCATACTGTGAATAAGGCATATGCGCTGCTTCGTCAGGAAGGCTTTGTGACTATTGACAGGCGAAAGGGAGCGGTGATCTCCATAGATGCAGATAAGGTCAGAGCATTGGAAGAAATGAAACAGAATCTGACAGTAGCAATGGCATGGGGATGCTGTAAAAATGTAACAAGAGAAGAAGTTCATCAACTGGTGGACGAGATTTTTGACGAGTATGACACAGACAGATAGGAGGAGACATCATGCAGGAACGATATACAAAACAGGCAGAGAATGTTCTTGCTCTGGCAAAAGAGGCAGCCAGCTCCTGCGGACATAGTTATATCGGCACGGAGCATCTGCTGGTCGGGCTTGTAGAAGAAAAGGAGGGCACAGCAGGAAGAGTTCTGGAGGAGTTTGGGATCCAGGCTGATAAAGCAATAGCCCTGATCGATAAACTGATCGCACCGCCGGGAAATACGGCTGTTTCACAGAGACCGGGATTCAGTCCGAGAACCAGAAGAGTTCTGGAGGGTGCATATGCAGAAGCAGAATCCATGCGTTTTGAGGAAGTCGGGACAGAACATATTCTGCTGGCAATGTTGAAAGAAACAGACTGTGTGGGTACCAGACTGCTGTATACAATGGGTGCCAATATCCAGAAGCTTTATGCGGCAGTACTGACGGCAATGGGAATGGACAGCGATACCATTGCGGAAGAATTCCAGGCTGTAAAAGCTTCAAAGGGAAGAAACAGCAGTGTAACACCAACTCTGGATCAGTATAGCCGAGATCTGACGGCCATGGCAGAAGAAGGTAAGCTGGATCCTGTAGTGGGAAGGGATAAAGAGATTGCCAGACTGATCCAGATCCTGAGCAGAAGAACAAAGAACAATCCCTGCCTGACTGGAGAGCCGGGAGTAGGAAAAACGGCTATCGTAGAGGGACTTGCACAGCGGATCGTCACAGGAATGGTACCGGATACTGTGAAGGATAAGCGGGTTGTAGTTCTGGATCTTTCCGGAATGGTCGCAGGAAGTAAATATCGCGGTGAGTTTGAGGAACGTATCCGAAATGTGATCGATGAGGTAAGCGAACAGCAGGGAATATTGCTCTTTATTGATGAAATCCATACGATCATCGGAGCAGGTGGAGCGGAAGGTGCACTGGATGCTTCCAATATCCTGAAACCGTCTCTTTCCCGCGGAGAGATCCAGCTGATCGGAGCAACGACACTGGAAGAATATCGGAAATACATTGAAAAGGATGCGGCGCTTGAACGGCGTTTTCAGCCTATCATCGTGGAAGAGCCTACAGAAGAGGAGGCTGTTGAAATCCTGAAGGGGCTGCGCCCGTATTATGAAAAACATCATGGTGTAGAGATTCTGGATGAGGCGATTGAGGCTGCTGTAAAAATGTCCGTTCGTTATATCAATGACCGGTTTCTTCCGGATAAGGCCATTGACATTATTGATGAGGCAGCGTCAAAAGTACAACTGGCGGGATATAGTCCGTCTCCGAAAGCAGAAGCACTGGAAAGAGAAATCCACGATATTCTGAAACAAAAAGAACAGGCAGTCATAAATGCAGATCTCGAAGGTGCAAAAGCAGCACAGGCAAAGCAGAATGAAGCGGAAGCAGAATTGGAAAAGATCCGAAGAAAGGCGGAGCGGAAAAATCGGAAAAATCCACTTACGGTTGATGAAGAGGCAGTTGCCGGTATTGTGTCTGACTGGACCAAAATACCTGTACAGCGTCTGACAGAGGGGGAATCCCGTAGGCTTGCAAATTTGGAAAAGGTTCTGAAAAAACGTGTGATCGGACAGGATGAGGCAGTTTCTGCAGTTGCCCGTGCGGTAAAAAGGGGAAGAGTAGGATTAAAGGATCCCGCAAGGCCTATAGGTTCTTTCTTGTTCCTGGGACCTACCGGAGTGGGAAAAACGGAGCTTTCCAAAGCACTGGCGGAAGCTGTATTTGGAAGTGAGCAGGCAATGATCCGTGTAGATATGTCCGAATATATGGAAAAACACAGTGTTTCTAAAATGATCGGATCGCCTCCCGGATATGTAGGCTATGAAGAAGGTGGACAGCTCAGCGAAAAAGTGCGCAGAAATCCATACAGTGTCATTCTTTTTGACGAGATTGAAAAGGCTCATCCGGATGTGTTTAATATTCTTCTGCAGGTACTTGATGATGGTCATATTACAGATGCTCAAGGCAGAAAAGTGGATTTTAAGCAGACGATCATTATCATGACTTCCAATGCAGGTGCGCAGATGATCATGGAACCGAAACATCTTGGATTTATGTCCGGAGATACGGAAAAGCGTGATTATGAACGGATGAAGTCCGGAGTGATGGAAGAAGTGCGGCGGATGTTTAAGCCGGAATTTCTGAACCGGATCGATGAGATCATGGTATTCCATTCTCTGAATAAAGAAAATATCAGGAAGATCGTTACTATTCTTTTGAAAAACCTGGAAAAACGCTGTCAGGAACAGCTGGATATCATACTGAAAGTTACCGGAGCAGCTAAAGATCTTATCGCAGATGCAGGCTTTGACAGTAAATACGGTGCAAGACCGCTTCGTCGTGCGATCCAGACAAAGATCGAGGATGAGATGGCAACAGAAATCCTTGCAGGTCAGATCAAAGCCGGTGATACCGTACAGGTGAAGGTCAAAGACAAGAAAATCTGCTTTGAAGTAAAAGATGCGGAGAAAGCGTAAGAATTTTATTACTTTCTATAGCCAAAAAAACAGAAATAAGTTATAATTAACAAAATTAAAACTATACAACGAAAGATTTCAGGAGGACATAAGATCATGGCAGTGGTACAGGAATTGATCCGCACAGAAGATAATGGGACTATCAGTTTTGGAAATTATGAATTAAATCAGAAATCCAAATTGTCGGATTATCAGTATCAGGGAGATATGTATAAAGTAAAAACATATAAGGAGATTACCAAACTTGAGCGTAATGGAATGTTCGTATATGAGTCTGTTCCGGGAACCAGTGTGTTCCATCTTCAGCAGGATGGAACAGCAATGAGGTTTGAGGTTCAGGGCTTTGAGGATTCTCAGATCACTGTTGAACTGGAAGCTGAGACAGAGTATCAGGTATTTATTGACGATGTAAGTACAGGTACAATGACCACAAACCTGGGCGGCAAGCTTTCATTCAGTGTTGAACTGGATGCGAACACCAAAGCAGAAGTTAAAATTGTAAAATGCTAAAAAATAAAAAAACGGTTTATTTCTGTCAGGAATGCGGGTATGAATCAGCCAAGTGGATGGGACAGTGCCCGGCATGTAAGGCATGGAATACTTTTGTGGAGGAAACGGTTTCTTCCCAAAAATCTTCCTCGGGGAGTATTAAAACTACACAAAAGAAAACGGAGCCTGTAGTTCTGAAAGATATCAGTCTTTCTTCAGATGAACGTCAGAGTTGCGGAATCAGTGAACTTGACAGGGTGCTGGGAGGCGGAATCGTCCCCGGCTCCCTTGTTTTGGTAGGTGGAGATCCTGGTATTGGCAAGTCTACATTGTTGTTGCAGGTGTGCAGAAATTTATCTTCACAGGGGGTTTCTGTTTTATACATTTCTGGTGAGGAGTCTCTCAGACAGATCAAGCTCCGGGCAGATCGTCTTGGAACGTTTAATGATAAACTGAAACTGCTCTGTGAGACGAATCTCGAAAATATCCGAGAGATCATTGAGCGGACGAAGCCAGATGTAGCTGTTGTGGATTCTATCCAGACGATGTTTCATGAAGATATTTCGTCTGCACCGGGAAGCGTTTCTCAGGTGAGGGAATCTACCAATGTACTGATGCAGATCGCTAAGGGTATGGGTGTGTCCATTTTTATCGTGGGTCATGTGACTAAGGAGGGAAATGTGGCAGGTCCTCGTGTACTGGAGCATATGGTAGATACTGTGCTTTACTTTGAGGGGGACAGGCATGCGTCTTACCGGATCTTGCGTGCGGTGAAAAATCGTTTTGGTTCTACCAATGAAATTGGTGTTTTTGAGATGCAGAATTCCGGACTTGAAGAAGTGAAGAATCCTTCCGAGTTCCTTTTGAATGGAAGACCGGAGAATGCTTCGGGATCTGTTGCTGCATGTTCTATGGAGGGGACGAGACCGATTTTGGTGGAGATTCAGGCTCTGGTGTGTCAGAGTAATTTTGGAATTCCGAGAAGAACAGCAGTTGGTACGGATTTTAATCGTGTGAATCTTTTGATGGCGGTTCTGGAGAAGAAGGCGGGAGTTCATCTTGCTGCTTCAGATGCTTATGTGAATATTGCGGGTGGTATGAAAATGACAGAGCCGGCAATTGACCTGGGTATTTGCCTTGCTATTATTTCCAGTGCGAAGGAGATCGTGATCCCGGATTCGGTGATGGCGTTTGGTGAAATTGGTCTGAGTGGCGAGGTTCGTGCAGTGAGTATGGCCGGACAGCGTGTGCAGGAAGCAAAAAAGCTTGGGTTTGAGACGGTGATACTTCCTAAGGTGAACCGGACGGCTACAGAGAGGATTAAAGGAATTAAATTGGTTTATGTGGCTGGAATCAGGGATGCGATTTCTTTTATCAGAGGGTTGTGAGTTCCCGGCAGGTTATTTTGAATATGAGCATGTGGTCAGCCGCTGTATGGTTTGTACGGCGGCTGTGTTTGGGTTAATAGATAAAAAACATAGATAATAGTAAGGAAAGGCTGGTGTTGGTTATGGGTATTGGTAATATTGGAAATATGATGAAGGTTATGAATGCATGGAATACGTTTAAACAGAATCATCCGAAGTTTCCGGCTTTTTGTAGTGCGGTTTCACGGCGTGGGATTCGTGAGGGGAGCATTCTTGAGGTGACGTATATTAGTCCTGAAGGTGAGAAGCTGACTACGAATATTAAAGTGCAGGCCAGCGATCTTGAGTTGCTGAGAGAACTTTCTGGTGGTAATTGAGTTGAGCGGATGGCGAATGTTGATTATACATTGTATATGTCTGTTTGACGGGTGTTTTGGTTCCGGTGTCTGGCAGTGTTGGATCTGCCGGGTGCCGTTTTTTTTGTTGGGATGGAGAGGGGGACGCCAGAGGAAGGTGGCATCGCTCCGGGCAGGGACTCCGTCGGGGGATACTACTA
>NZ_QUGH01000017.1:0-62500 GCF_003478985.1 Ruminococcus sp. AF20-12LB
TTCCCGTTCGACTTGCATGTGTTAAGCACGCCGCCAGCGTTCATCCTGAGCCAGGATCAAACTCTCTGATAAAATGTTTGATTCATTTACTCAAGACAACCGTTTGGCTATCTCTCGTTTTTACTGCTTTTGGTTCGTTAGAACCGTTCTTAAAAATGTAAAGAAATTTTCGAGAATCGTATGTGTTTCACTGTTTAGTTATCAAGGTTTGTTGTGTCTGTCTCTCAGACAGCTCGTTTATTTTATCTCATCTCTTTTTGTTTGTCAAGCACTTTTTTAAGTTTTTTTCAAACATTTTTGAGTTAAGATTTTGTTGTCGCTTCGTTGACGACTTGGATACTTTATCATATCTTCTGTCTTTTGTCAATAAGGAATTTCTTTTTTCTGAAATTCTTTTTAATTGTTTGTTTTTCAAAAACAATTATTTGCGACAGCTCAGTTATATTACCATAGGGTTTTATGCTTGTCAACCATAATTGTTGTCGTTTCGTTGACGACTTGGATACTTTATCATATCTTCTGTCTTTTGTCAACTATGAATTTCATTTTTCTGAAATTCTTTTTAATTGTTTATTTTTTGAAAACAATTATTTGCGACAGCTCAGTTATAATACCACTGGGAGTTATGCTTGTCAACCATAATTTTCATTTTTTTTAGATTTTCCTGGAAGTTTATTTTTATAGGACAATTTTTTATTCTTATTTGTAATTTTAAGATTATCTTTATTGTTGTTTATCGTGCTGTTTTTTAATAATAAGTCTCTTCGCTGGATGGCGCTATGCCGGTCGCATTTTCAATGCGGTAAGTGCGAGGGAAGGCGATCTCAGAGTTCCGTAGCCCGAACGCCCTCCCTCGCGCTCCCACCCCGTTGGGCACGGAAGGAGTTCTGCGTTGTTGTATGTACTGCGTTGTTGACTTTTGTCTGTATGCTTCGGTATTGGATGTGGAACGTTGTGCCGATCTGGTTCCTGTATTCTTCAGTACTTATGGTGGTATGCTGTGCCGATCTGCGATCTGGTTCTGGGATTCTTCGGTACTTATGGTGGTACGCTGGGCCGATCTGGTCCCTGTATTCTTCGATATTTATGGTGATGCGCTGGGCCGATCTGGTCCCTGTATTCTTCGATATTTATGGTGATACGCTGGGCCGATCCCGTTTCTGTATTCTTCGATACTTATAGGAATATTCTGTACCGGTCTGACATTTCAGGGCAGGACGCCCAGTCCGCTTCCATCCCCCGCATGTTTTTTCCTGTCGGCTGGAAGCGTCAGCCAGAGGAAGGGGGCATCGGGCCGGGCTGCTGCGGAGGAGGGGGGATTACTACTTGGGCTGCGGGAGACGGCGTTATTGCGGCAGGGGCTGCTGTCTGAGCCGCAGGCGAGTTCTGGCCCTGCCGCAATGCTTTTAGCCGTCTCACGGAGCCCTAGTAGTATCCCCCGACGGAGTCCCTGCCCGGAGCGATGCCACCTTCCTCTGGCGTTCCTCAACCACATCCCCCTCTCAAAACCTCAAAAACACCCCCGACTGCATCCACTCCCGGAGCGATGCCTCCTTCCTCTGGCGTCCCTCAACCACATCCCCCTAACGAAACCTCAAACGTATCCCCGCCTACCTCCAATGCTAAGAGCAGACGTCAAAAAAAATCTCTCGCACAGACATGAGACTCCGGCATTCTCTTTCCCTGGCCTTCCGTAAAAAATTAAAATGTATTATACTTATTGACAAGCGGATAAAAATATCCGCCGCTGTTTATGGCAAATATCACACAAAGGGAGGTTTTTATCATGGAATACAGACGTTTTGGAAACACGATCTATCTTCGTCTTGATCCGAAGGAAGAGATCCTGGAGGAGATCGGCAAGGTTGCAAAAAAAGAGAATATCCGCCTTGCACAGGTCACAGGCCTTGGCGCCATCAATGATTTCACTGCAGGCGTATACAACACAGTGACAAAGGAATACCACTCTATTCAGTTCCAGGGAGCGTTTGAGATCGTATCACTTACCGGTACCGTTACCCGCAAAGACGGTGACGTTTATCTTCATCTCCATATCGCAGCCGGTGACGAGGAAGGCCATGTACACGGCGGTCATCTGAACCGTGCCATCATCAGCGCTACTGCCGAGATCCAGATCCAGGTGATCGACGGAGAGATCGGCCGTGAGTTCAGTCAGGAGATCGGTCTGAATCTGTTTAAATTCTGATTTTGCCAGAGGGATTCCGGACACAGTCTACTGCTTTACAGTTTAAAAATTTCATCACACATAAAAAGGGTGAAACTACACAGCATAATGCTGTCAGCTCACCCTTTTCTTTAGCTTCAATATTGCCCTCTTCCGCAACATCTGCAATGCTGTCACTGCTGTCGCCAAACTCTTCCGCACTCTCTGTCACGGTTCCGGCTTCCGCCAGCGGCATTTCCTCCTGTGCATAGGCCGTCACGGTTCCGCTGACAGAAATGTGACTGTCACGGACGCCGCAAGCAGCCAAGCCATGATGGTACTCGTCTTTTTTCGCATACCTGTTCCTCCCTTTTCCTCTAATTCACTTTACAGTTTTCTGTAAAGCTGATATCACTCTGAATTTGCCTGATATTTTCTGTTCTGTCAACAAAGTGGATTTTAACAAAATCTGGTCCGATGGATGTTCGCAATTGAAGCAGGGGACTTCCCTGATTCACCGACATTTACATTGACAAATCCCCCTGTTATGGTATACTTTGATAATAAAACTATTTTACACTAAAATTATTTAACGAAAGCAAATGAATGTGAGGATCTGATCATTATGAAGAATTTAAAAATCGGTGATAAACTTACGAGATTTCCCCTGATCCAGGGTGGAATGGGCGTTGGTATCAGCCTTGGCCGTCTGGCAGGCACCGTTGCAAAGGAAGGCGGGATCGGAATCATTTCCACCGCTCAGATCGGCTACCGGGAAAAAGATTTCGACCGGAATACCGAAGAAGCCAACCAGCGGGCTATCCTGTCCGAGATGAAAAAAGCACGCAGGATTTCTCCTGACGGTATCATCGGCTACAACATCATGGTTGCACTGAAGGAGTACGCATCTCATGTAAAAGCCGCTGTCCATGCCGGCGCTGACCTGATCATCTCCGGTGCAGGACTTCCTACAGAGCTCCCTGCTCTTGTCAGCGGAAGCAAAACAAAGATCGCCCCCATTGTATCAACGGACAAATCTGCAAAGGTTATCCTGAAATACTGGGAAAGAAAGTACAAGCGCACTGCAGACCTTGTGGTGATCGAAGGTCCCCAGGCAGGCGGTCATCTGGGCTTCCACAAGGAAGAGCTGGATTCCTATACACCGGAAGCCTACGACAATGAGATCCGAAAGATCGTCCAGACTGTAAAAAGCTATGCCGCAAAATTCGGCACGGAAATCCCTGTAGTAGCTGCCGGCGGCATCGCCACGCACGAGGATGTAAAGCATGTCCTTGATCTTGGTGTGGACGGCGTTCAGGTTGCCACCCGTTTTATCCCAACGGAAGAATGTGACGCAGACATCCGGCTGAAAGAATCCCTGATTCACGCCGCAAAGGACGACATTGCCATTGTAAAAAGTCCGGTAGGTATGCCGGGACGTGCCATTATGAACTCCTTCATGCAGCACGTCATGGCCGGTAAAAAAATCCCGCACAGTCCCTGCCACCGCTGCCTTGCCAAATGTTCCCCCGGCGAGATCCCTTACTGCATTACTGACAAGCTGATCGCCGCCGTAAAGGGTGACGTGGAAAACGGTCTGCTGTTCTGCGGAGCAAAGGCTTATATGGCAGATAAGATCGAAACCGTGCACGATGTGATCGCTGATCTGTTTGGCACAAAGCCAGAATGCATCTGACTGTCATAAAGATAAACCTGCGCTGTCAGGCGCACTACACAAAAAGCCCCTGCTTTCATTGCTTTTCGCAGTGAAAACAGGGACTTCTGTTTTTCTACCGGTTATCGATCTTTTCCGGATACATGTCATGCTCTGTCAGGCGTTTCCAGGCAATCTCCTCCCATCTGGTCCCGACTTTTCCGTAATTGCAGTAGGGATCAATGGAAATGCCGCCTCTCGGAGTAAATTTTCCCCAGACCTCAATGTATTTCGGATCCATAAGACGGATCAGATCCTTCATAATGATGTTCACGCAATCTTCATGAAAATCTCCGTGATTGCGGAAGCTGAAAAGATACAGCTTCAGAGATTTGCTCTCCACCATTTTTTCACCGGGTACGTAGGATATCGTGATCGTTGCGAAATCCGGCTGTCCGGTAATGGGACAAAGGCTTGTAAATTCCGGGCAGTTAAATTTTACAAAGTAATCGTTGTCCGGGTGCTTGTTCAAAAATGTTTCCAGTACCTCCGGAGCATAATTGTCCGGATATTTTACTTTCTGATTTCCGAGAAGGGTGATCCCTTCTTTTTCCAGGTTTTCTCTGCTCATATTTTTTTCCTTTCTATGGTCGGGCGGATATTTATGATCCGATCTATCTGTCAAGTGCCGGGTCCTTCACTCCATTGAGACGGAATGCCTCTGCTCTGTCAATACAGGTTCCGCACACACCGCAGGGCTTTTCGCCGCCTTCGTAACAGCTCCAGGTCAGTTCATAAGGAACATTCAGCTCCAGGCCGGTTTTTACGACCTCTGCCTTTGTGCAGCTGACAAAAGGCGCCTCAACCTTCAGCTGACCGCCGCTTCCCTGATAGATCGCCTCGTTGATCGCATTGTGAAACGCACTGCTGCAGTCCGGATATGCATTTCCGGCTGCATCATCCGCATGTGCTCCGTAATAGATCACACTGCAGTTTTTTGACAGCGCAATACTTGCTGCCGAGGAAAGAAACAATCCGTTCCGGAACGGCACATAGGTTGAAACCGGTGAGCCATCAGTTTCCTTCAGCTGCTCTGCATAGCTTTCGTGCGGGATCTCTTTGTCTGAATGCTTCAGAAGCGAACAGTCACTGTACCGGAAGATCGGCTCCAGATCCAGATAAAGATGCTCCACTCCGTAATATTCTGCTGTTTTTCTGGCAGCCTCGATTTCTTTTGTGTGCTTCTGTCCGTAAGCTACTGTTAATGCAATTACATTCTCTTTTCCATATTTGTTTACGGCAAGCCCCAGGCAGGTGGTGGAATCCACACCGCCGCTTGCAAGTACAAGTGCTTTCATAGCGTTCTCCTTTTCTGCGGTATTTCTTGTTATATTGTGATATGTTTTCCTGTCATACTCCCCGTTTCTGCGGATCCCAGATCACCTTATGAAGCTGGATCTGAAGCTTTACATCGTTGAGCTTTTTTTCCATAAGGAAATCCACGATCTCCACCGGCTGGATCCTGCCGAAAACAGGGCTGAAATAAACTGCCGTTTTTTCGACCAGTCTGTACTTTTCCAGGATTTCCAGGGCTTTTTCCATATCTCTGCGGCTGCTGACCACAAATTTCAGCGTATCCTCACTGCCCAGAAGCTCCAGATTGGAAAGGAGCATCTCTTTTTCCATACCGCTGTCCGGTGTTTTATAATCCATGGTAAAGGATGGACGTTTTTTTAATATATGATAAGGCTTCAGATCCACACTTCCATTGGTTTCAATCTCCACACGCTGCGATGGATCCTCCAGGATTGCCTCGATCAGCTCTTCCATGCCTTTCCGTAAAAGTGGTTCCCCGCCTGTAAGTGTCACGTTTTTTACACCTGTCTCACGGATCCAGGAAAGAATCTCTTCTTTTGTCAGCCTTTCACTCTCACATCCCGGCTCATTTGCCCAGCTGGTATCACAATAGCTGCACTGAAGGTTACAGCCTTTAAATCTTATAAAAGCGGCCAGCTCCCCGGCCCGTCTGCCCTCTCCGTTGATACTGACAAATTTCTCTACAACCTGATACGTACTCATAACCCTGCTGCCTCCCTTTCTTCTTCCGATTCCCGGTAAGCCGCACAGTTATTTGGTGTTTCGTAAACAACTGCTCTTTTCACAGAATAACCTTTTTCTTTCATTTTTCTGAAAAAATACTCTGAAAAATTCTCTGCTGTAGGGCGAAAGGGAACCTTCACCAGATGAAATCCTTCTTCGTTCAGTGCTTCCAGGGTTTTTGGACGTAATGTATTTTCTTCATAGATCAGCGTGTGATCCATGGAATCTGCCAGCTCCTTCAGATCCTTTTTCAGATCTCCGAAATCTACCAGCATACCGCGCTCCTGACCGTTTTTCTCCAGTTCACGACTTTCTATCTCAATCTCCACATGCCAGCGATGGCCATGGATGTTGGAACACTTCCCGGTGTAACCGGACAAAAAATGTGCGGAATCGAAATCTGCTTCTGTTTTTAACTGATACATAAATTTTTCCTCCTTCTGGATCTGTCACACCACCCGGATATTTCCATAAATAAGAAAGAATCCTGCTTGCAGGATTCCCGGCCGTGATTCTTCTGTGATCTGCATGTCGGGCGGATATTCGCGATCCGCATTCGCTGCGCAGTTTTAAACCGAATAACTGCTTGATTCGGTTAAAGTAAAAAAAGGCAGACCCACCACGAGTCTGCCTTGATTCTCACATCTTCTTCAGCCCTGGTTTTATTTATAGACAGGATGGTACAAACGAACTGTCTTATATTTAATTTGTATGGTATTTCCGGAGATACTGCATCAAACGATAAATCGAACCAGTACAGCGTTTCGTAAATAACTATACCAATCGCGTAGGATGTGGATTCGAGTGTGCAGGTATAAAAACGCAGGCGTAGCGGGCTACGCCGAGGCTTTTATACCTGTGCAATCGGATTCACAGACAAGTGAGTGGTATAGTTATTTCGAAAACGCTGTACTAGATCATCCGCGTTCGCTGCTCACTCATGAGCGCAGTCGCTCCGCAACGATCTATGGGAACTTTCAGCTCCGGAACCACTGTAAATTTCCTGCGGGATTATCTTCTTCCGCAGCACTTCTTATATTTCTTGCCACTTCCGCACGGACACGGATCGTTCGGATAGATTTTTCTTGCAGATGCCGGCTGCATCGGCATTGCTGTCGGCACAAAGCTGTTCGGCATTGCAGTGTGCGGCTTGCCTGTGGCAAACGGCCATACTGCTCCTGAGATCTCATTCGGTGTGTAACCGCGGAATTCCAGCATTCTTGTGTTATTATTTGCCTCCATGATCAGCTTTGTAAATTTCTCAAGCTGGTCATCGTTAAACTGGATCCCCTTCTGGTTCAGGTTTTCCATGATCGCTGACATTCTGCCATCCATGGAGCATTCTTTGTAAATAAAGAACAGTACCTGATCCTTCACCGCATCAGAAACCTTCATCTCGTCCAGCAGGAATCTGCCCAGTCTCTGGTAAGAAGCAGATTTTGTCGGATAACCATTTTCGGAATAATCCAGGATCTCATCTACAGACGGAATATAGAATTTCCGTCCACCCTGACGTCTCTCGATATCCTTGTAGATGTTATTAACCAGTGCGGATTTCAGGATCAGCTGATCCTCCGCAAGCTCACAGATGCAGGCCTTCTCCGGAATGGTATGATACAGCTCGATGAACCTGTCATATCCGATGTCAAAGCCTTTTCTCTGCCTGAACATCTCATATACAGTCTTTGCCGGTGCAGATACATACAGATAGCTTACCATGACAAGACAATCCTTCAGCCAGTTTACCTGGCTGCGAAGTGTCCGGAACTCCGGTGTGTTGATCTGGTCGTAAACAGCTGCAACCTCTGCCGGAACTTCTGCGTAATCATCACTGTAGGAAACAAGATAGCCCATATCGTTCAGCCACTCCAAAGTACTCCACTCATGCTCTGCAACATGGAAGCATTTTCTCTGAATAGCTGCCTCAAAAGCCAGTACTTCCTGATCGTCTGCTACGAGGAAGCTTGCTTTCATAACTTCCGGTTTAAGAACCTCTGCGGCAACCTTTGCGGCGATCTCTTCCTGTTCCATTCCCTTGCAGTGAAGTCCAAGCTCACCTGCAATGCTGAGAAGGTCTTCTTTACGATAGGACATGAGGAAATCTTTTACTGTAGGATTTCTTCTGCTGCCTGTGGCTGCCTCATCTGCTTTTGCAGCTCTGGCAGCTGCCTCTACTGCTGCTACTGTTGCAGCAATGTCCTCAGATGCTTTGACTGTTTCCGCCTCTGTCTCAACTGCTGCAGTGCATTCCAGCTCCGGTGCCTCTGTCCAGTACGGATCATCCTCACCCTTTACTTCTTTTACAATAGAAGGAGCTTCTGCTGTTCCCTCGTCTTTCTTCTCAATGTCAACTCTGTATTCCGGGGCTTCCTTATCCGCACCATACTGACGGAAAGTAAACCATTTCTCGGAATCCATAAGCTCTGCAGTCTCTGTCTCGCCTGCATTTAATAATGTGAAATTATTCTTTGCTTCTCCGTCACCATTCTCACGGATCTGTACTTTTTTCTGAAAAAATTCAATCTCATATAGGCTGCCTGACGGATACTGAACCAGTTTTTCAAGCATGGCTGCCATATTTGCAAATGTAACGTCAGCCGCAACAGTACAACGTCTCCATACCGGCGGTTTCGTTCCTTTTCTTGTGATTTTTAACTGATAAAACATTCCTGTGTTCCTCTCCTGTAAATATATACCGGATCAGGAGACATACACAGCTCCTGACCCGGCGTAAGCAACTTCCCCTATGTTATACAAAAACAGGGAAATTGTCAATATTTGAGAGGCTTCTACAACACAATATCATATTTCTCAACCTGGATCACAGCATTTCCGTCACTGTGAAACAGAATCTCATCTGCTTCCACTGGTGTTGGGATCACGGTAGTCGCAGTTTTGCTTCCATCATTGATAAAAAGCTCTATGGAGCTTCGATCCAGGATAAAACGCAGCTTCAGATTTTGTCTGTCATCTGTGATCTGGAGCTTTCTTGTACATACAACATCACGCTGCACCCCGCTCCAGGTTCTGTCGATCTCCAGTATCTGTCTTTTTCGATCATAGGTAAAGACCGTTGTATATTCTTCATTGCGTGCAAGCTCGATCCGGAACTCATTGTACACATCCAATGCTTCCTGATTTTGATTTCCGGAGTTCCTGCTTCCATCCATGATGCCATCTGCGTTCTGCAGTTCCACAGTCAGATCGATCATTCGGCCACGGACGCCTTCAAGGCTTAAGCTCTCACCCACTTTTACATTCTCATAGCAGCAACGGTTTTTCCGATAATTCTCAATTTCCCGGACCGGCTTCTGCCAGATCTTTCCGTCACGATATTCCAGCTCTCTCGGAAGAGTCATCATTCCCTGCCATCTCTGCTTTTCCTTGATCACACAGCTATCCCAGGATTTCATCCAGGCGATCATCACTCTTCTTCCATCCGGAAGAAGGGTTGTCTGCGGCGCATAAAAATCAAGTCCGTAGTCCAGACTTACCGGTGCGTCTTTTTCAAATGTATGTTTTTCGCTGTCATAATCTCCCGTAAAATATAGAGAATTATGTCCATTATGAAACTCATACCCTTTTGCCCGCATATGCTGCGGAGAACAGATCAGCACATGTTTATCCCCGATCGGAAAGAAATCGGGGCATTCCCACATAACACCGATTTCTCCTGTGGAGTTCTCCGCAAGAATTGTTTCAAATTTCCATTCTTTCAGATCTTTACTGGAAAACAGAACTACCTGTCCAGGAATTTCTTCGCTGCGGCATCCTACGAGCATATGGTATGTTCCGTTATCTTCCCATACCTTCGGATCACGGAAATCAACTCTGCTGCATTTCTCCGGAAGCATATCCCCGGTGACTACCGGATTTTTCTCTGCTTTTACATAATCTTTTCCGTCACCCCAGGCAAGGCACTGATTCTGCCGGACTTCTTCTTTTCCATCCGGCAGCTTTTCTGTTGTAACTCCTGTGTAGATCAAAGCCTGTTTTCCATCCGCTTCAATAGCACTTCCGGAAAAGCATCCCTCTCGATCATATTCCTGATCCGGTGCAAGCGCTGCAGGAAGCTGCTCCCATCTGATCATATCCTCCGTCACACTGTGGCCCCAGTGCATAGGGCCCCAGTCACGGCTGTAAGGATGATACTGGTAAAAAAGATGTACCTTTCCTTTAAAAACAGAAAATCCATTGGGATCATTGATCCAGCCAACCGGTGCAGATACATGAAAGGCCGGTTTCTCTTCCTGCGGGATATTTTTTGCTTCCTCTATTTCATAAAGACGTGCTTTTTCAAGTTTTTCACTCATACTCTGCTCTCTCTTTCTTTTTTATGTTTCTGACCGGTATCTTTTTCTGTTTTTATTTCTCTGTCTCACTAAGAGACTTCTGATACTGGTCAAAATATTTCTGTTTGATCGCCAGATAATCAGACAGTCCATACTTCTCCATCTTTTTCAGATAGGAATCCCATTCTTTTTCGATGCCGCCATTCAGGATCCAGTCTGCTTTTTTCTGTTCCGCATACTTCTTGATATCTGTGTCGTACTGAGATACCTTATTGGTATCATCAATACTCATAAATACATTCGGATACACATATTCACTGTTCATATCCTTAAGATATGTTTCGTGCATATTGTCGAGACGCCATTTTGCATCTGCCGGCTCTGTTACATATACATCGTAATACTCGTTAAGTATTGCCAACGGTCCGTTTACAGACTGTGCTTCACGAACCTCTACCGGAGATGCATCTCCCAGATCCATATGCTTCAGCATCTGACCACCTTCTGCATTCTCGGACATCTCAAAGATATTAAATGAATCTTTTTCCCCGTAAGTACCCCAGTTATTCTGCGGAGACTGGATCGGTGCATACATCTGATCGATCCAGGCTGCTGCCAGCGCCGTATTCCGACAGCTTGTAGTCAGAACGCAGCGTCCTCTGTCAAAGCCACTGGTTTCACTGTTATTCTGTCTTGTGATATTTACAAGGCCATCCGGACCGGCCAGCGCCGGGAGCATTACATAATCTTCATTGTTATCAATATTTGCAATATCCCAGGTAAAACACAGACCATATCTGTGGTTCTTACCTTTTGCAACATAAGTTGACCATTCCTGGGTAAAAGCCTCCGGATCCACCAGATTTTCTTCTACCAGCTGATGAAGCCACTGGATGCCTTCTTTATAACCTTCCTGTACAGTTGTATAAATAACAGTTCCATCATCTTTCACTGCAAAATGATCACCGGTGTCACCATATCCTTCTCCAAATCCGTTGAGCAGAATTGCCGGATCCTGATCACCGTTATTGATAATAAAGGACATCGGGATTACATCACCCTCAATATCAAATTCCTGTTCCAGTTTATCTGCATTGTCGCGGAAAGCGATCAGAACCTGTTCCAGTTCCTCAGTTGTAGTCGGAACGTCCAGCTTCAGATAATCCAGCCATTTTTTATTAATGTAGGGAATATCTCCAATTGCCTGAATGGCTTCTTTCCCCGCACCAAGCTGCTCGATCCATGGGAAAGAATAAATATGTCCGTCCGGTGCTGTACACATTGTTTTGTATTCCGGGTATTTTTCAAATACAGCCTTAAGATTCGGCATGTATTTATCAATGAGATTTTCTACCGGAATAATGATTCCCTGTTTGGCATAACGAAGAAGATCATAATCACTCATCCCTGCGTTAAAAAGTCCATCCGGAAGATTTCCGAACTGTGCCAGCGCCAGATTTTTTTTGTCATCAAACTGATCCGATACAAAACAGGTCCAGTCAATGTGGACATTGGTCTGCTTTTCCAGTCTTTCAAAGATCGTTCTTTCATTAGGTTCCTGTGTAGATGTTGCAGGTGCACTGGTAATAAAAGACAGCTCTGCTTTTTCTTTCAGAGGAAAGGACACATCTTCCACCGGGATATCCGGATCTGTTTCTGCTTTCATGTGTTCTTTTCCGTTTCCACATCCGGCACTGCATACCATTATAATTGCAGAAAGCCCGATTGCCAATAATGCCTTCATTCTTTTTTTCATCATTATCAACCTCCTGTCATCAGCCTTTTACAGAACCAACCATAATGCCCTGGTCAAAATATTTCTGGAAGAATGGATACATGATCAGAAGCGGTAAACTTGATACAATGATCGTAGCATATTTCAGAAGTTCCGCTACCTTTGCCATCTGTGCAGTACTCTGGATATCTGCGATCATTCCGGGCTGCGGTGTATTCTGCACAAGGATGGAACGAAGTACCAGCTGCAATGGCTGCAGTTTCGCATCATTCAAATAAATCATAGCGTCAAAATAACTGTTCCACATTCCTACAAAGGACCACAGTGCAAGCACTGCAATGATCGGTTTGCATACCGGCATCATAATCTTGAAAAAATGCTCAATTTCCGTGGCACCGTCAATGGCAGATGCCTCTCTGAGTTCCTTGGGGATAGACTGATAATAGGTTCTGGCAAGGATCATGTTCCAGACATTAAACGCACCCGGAAGCAGGATTGCCCAGATTGTATTTACCAGATGCAGCTGATTGATCAGGATAAAAGTCGGGATCATTCCTCCACCGAAAAACATAGTGATGAGAAAAATAACATTGAAGAAATTTCTTCCCACAAATTCTTTCTTGGACATGGGATATGCTGCCAGCAGAGTTACCAGAACTGAAATAATGGTAAACACCAGGGAATAAAAAAATGAGTTTGCAAAGCCTCTCCAGATCATATTATTTTCAAGAACTCTGCGGTACGCATCGATCGTCCACTTCCGCACATCAAGGCTGATCCCCTGGCTGTTCAGCACATTCGGATCCATAAAAGATGCGATCACAACATATAAAAGCGGAACCAGAATGGAAAGTACAAATGCACCCAGAAGTACGTATCCGATTCCTAAAATGGCTTTGTCAGATGCCGAATATTTCTTTTTCTTTGCTTTTGCCATAACAGCACCTCCTATAATCCCTCTCCGTCATTCAGTTTCTTGACTACCCAGTTTACAAAGATCAAAAGAATTACATTGATCACTGAATTAAACAGCCCCACTGCTGTAGAATATCCATAGTCTCCATTCAGAAGACCGATTCTGTATACATAAGTAGAAAGAATCTCAGATGCAGGGAGGTTCATATCTGTCTGCAGTGCATATGCTTTTTCAAAACCAATGCTCATAATATTTCCGGCCTGAAGAATAAACTGGATCACAATGATGTTTTTAATAGCCGGAAGCTGTACATACCAGATCTGCTGCAGGATATTTGCTCCATCCACCACTGCTGCCTCTTCCAGATCCTTACTTGCATTGGCAAGTGCTGCTGTATACATAATGGACGCCCATCCGGCTGTCTGCCATATTCCGCTGGCTATGTAGATCGTGCGGAACGCCGCCGGCATGGTCATCCAGTTGGCATCAGAACCGATCAGTTTATTCAGCGGACCTACCGGTGAAAGAAACATACGAACCATACCACAGAGTACGATAACGGAAATAAAATTCGGCGCATAGATCAGAAGCTGAATTTTTTTCCTGATCCCGGCTCTCCGGATCTGATTCAGAAGAAGTGCCAGGATGATCGGAATCGGAAATCCCCACAGCAGTCCGTAAATACTCAGTTTCAGAGTGTTCACAAGATAATTCATAAAATCCGGTGATGCCAGAAATCTCCGGAAGTATTCCAGTCCTACCCATTTGCTTCCAAATACACCATCAATGACATTGTAGTCCTCAAAAGCGATCAGTACGCCACCCATGGGCACGTATTTGAAGATGATCGTCAGAAGAAGTGCAGGCAGCAGAAAAAACACATACAGCTGCCAGTTCTTTTTCACATACTGAAGCTTTTCTGCGGCAGTTCTTTTTCCTGCCGGAACAGCTTTCGCAGAACCTTTTTTCATTCTCTTTTCCTCCCTTTTTTGTTCTTTCGTCCTTGTTTAGTAACCGGTAAAGTAACCGGTTACTTTATAATTTGATACTACTATATGCCATAGCTTCTGTCAACCTTTTTTGTTAATTTATTCAAAAAAAGTAACCGGTAACTTAACTGGTTATTTTTTTATTGCTATTTAACGTCTGTATTGTTATACTTAATTATATCAATCCAATCATCCTGTACGGTCTGCAGATTTCTCTTATATAATTGCATCTGCATTCCGTATCATAACTTTCTGCTGTTAAAAGGAGAATATTTTTTTATGGCTAAAAAACAGGTAACATTTGCCGATATTGCAGAATACACGGGTTTTTCCAAGACCACGATCTCGAGATATTTCAATCATCCGAATTCTCTGACTCTGGAAAATCAGGAAAAGATCGCAAAAGCCCTTGATGAGCTCGGCTACAGAAAAAACAAGCTTGCCAGGGTTCTTGCCAATGGGAAAAGCGAATTTGTAGGGATCATTGTCCCGAACCTTTATCTTCATTATTATTCCGAAATGCTGACACAGCTTCTTCGAAGTTACTCCGACTATCATTACAAATTTCTGGTTTTTGTCAGTGATGGCGGCCCGGAGAAAGAAATGCAGTATCTGGACGAGCTGATGGCTTATAAGATTGAAGGACTTATTGTTCTCAGCCATACTCTTTCCTCTGAAAAACTGGCTTCCTATAATATTCCTGTGATCGCCATTGAACGGGAAGCGGAACGTATATGCAGCGTTACAACAGACAATTACATGGGCGGCATGCAGGCTACTTCTCTGCTGATACGTAATCAGTGTGATGTACTGATCCACATCAATGTCCATGTACCTGAGAATATTCCGGCTTATGACCGTATCCGTGCCTTTGAGGAAACATGTCGGGAATATCATGTTCCTTATGAACTGAACCTTACTGTTTCCGGCGATTCCTATCAGGAGCTTTTTGAACAGATGCGTGTGATCTTTCAGGATATTGACAGTAAATATTCCGGTCAGAAAAAAGGCATATTTTTATCCAATGATACTTACGCAAATATATTTCTCAATCTGATCTTCCAGAAATACAACTGTCTGCCGGATGAATATCAGATCATCGGATTCGATAATTCGCCCATTGCTGCGGAGTCCATCATCCCGATCACTACTATCGGACAGCAGATTGATGTGATCGCACAGACTACCATGGAACTGCTTGTGGAACAGATGAACGAAATGAAAAAAAGAAAACCGGCACCGCTTCAAAAACCGATTCACAAAAAGATCACTCCTGTTCTGATACGACGACAGACAACAGGAGAGTGAAAATACTTACATAAATATCTATTCAGGGAGGAAATCATGAAAAAAGATCAGGAAATTTTCCAGAAACGTTTAAACCATCATCACGACGAGCTTCGATGGCTGTACACAGAGCTTTATCACAATGACGATATGTTTGCAGAGCTCTGCGACCAGATGTACCAGTATTTTACAGCACGCCGCCGCGCTCTCAAAAACCGGGACCTCGAAAGAGAAAAAAATCCGGACTGGTTCCGCCAGAAGGATATGCTGGGCATGATGCTCTATATTGACAATTTTGCCGGCAACATCAAGGGAGTTTCTGACAAGCTTCCATATCTTAAGGAATGCAACGTGAACTGTCTGCATCTGATGCCGTTCCTGGATACCCCGAAGGGCCGCTCCGACGGTGGTTACGCAGTAGCCGACTTCCGCAAAGTCCGCCCGGACCTTGGTACCATGAAGGATCTGGCTGCCCTTGCAGATAAATGCCACAAAAACGGAATGAATCTGTGTATGGATTTTGTTATGAACCACACTTCCGAGGATCATGAGTGGGCCAGAAAAGCACGCCAGGGTGACGGCGAATATATGAGCCGTTATTTCTTCTACAACAACCGTGAGATCCCGGACGAGTACGAAAAGACCGTACCACAGGTATTCCCAACCACTGCTCCGGGGAACTTTACCTGGCTTCCGGATATCGGTCACTATGTCATGACTACCTTTTATCCGTACCAGTGGGATCTGAACTACGGCAATCCCCGTGTTTTCAATGAGATGATGTACAACTTCCTCTTCCTTGCAAATCAGGGAATGGATGTGATTCGTATCGATGCGGTTCCGTATATCTGGAAGGAGCTGGGAACTCCCTGCCGTAACCTGAGGCAGGTGCATACGATTGTTCGTATGATGCGTATGATCGCTGAGATCGTCTGCCCAAGTGTTGTACTTCTGGGTGAGGTTGTTATGGAGCCGGAAAAGGTTGTTCCTTATTTCGGAACCGTAGAGAAGCCGGAATGCCATATGCTTTACAATGTAACAACCATGGCTACAACCTGGAACAGTATTGCCACCCGTGATATCCGCCTTCTTAAAAAACAGATGGACATTGTAAACAGCCTTCCGAAGCAGTACACCTTCCTGAATTATCTCCGCTGTCATGACGATATCGGCTGGGGACTTGATTTCGCCACCCTGAAAGAATGGGGCATGGATGAGCCCTCCCATAAGCGTTACCTGAATGATTTCTTTACAGGAAAGCATCCGGGAAGCGACAGCCGCGGAGAGCTCTATAATGATGACCCTGTAACTCAGGATGCCCGTTTCTGCGGAACTACTGCTTCCATGTGCGGGATCGAGGCTGCCCTTTTTGAAAAAGATGACGAGAAGCTGAAAAGGGGTATCCGTGAGGATCTGATGCTTCACGCATATATGCTTACCCAGTCCGGGATCCCGATGCTTTACAGCTCCGATGAAATCGGACGTCTCAATGATTATTCCTATAAAGAGGATCCTGATAAGGCAGCAGATTCCCGCTATATCCACCGTGGTGCTTTCCAGTGGGAGCTTGCCGGAAAAAGAAAATCCAAAGCCTCCGTTGAGGGACAGATCTTCCAGACTCTGGACCGCATGGAACAGATCCGCAGCCAGGAATCTGTTTTTGATAAGGACTGTGACGTGTATACATACGATGTTCATGATGACAGCATTCTCTGCATCCTCCGCCAGAAAGGAAACGAACGTTTCATCGGAATCTTCAACTTCAGTGACAGCGAAAAAACTGCCTGGATGCAGGAGGAAGGAACCTTCCGCGATCTTATCACTGACCAGACACTGGAGCTTAAGGACGTGGAGCTTCCGGCTTATGGATTTATGTGGTGTAAGAGGATATAATGGTCTTGTGGCAGTTTCCAGGATCATGAAATCACTGACTTACCTTTAATTTGCTATTCATGTAAATAAAAAAGACGTGGCCTTATGGATCGATATGTTTCGTTCATTAACAACTCAGTAAATGAACGAACCTGTCAATCCGGGTCCACGCCTTTTTATTATGTAATATCTTTATTTTTTATAAGCTGTTCTGACATTCAGAAATTACTTGCAGAGCTCCTCTGCCATTGCATCGATCTCTGCCACATTCTCATCGCTGAGGGAGGACATGATCTTTACATTGTTCTCAAGCCATGTGATATTTTTGCTCTTCTCGAACATTCCTTTCATGACTTTGGCTGCAGTCGGTGCCCAGCTTCCGTTCTCAATGAGGCCGATGGTTCGGTTCTGGTAATTACGCTCTGTCAGGTTCTCGATGAATGTACGCATAAACGGGAAGGCTTCTCCGTTGTATGTAATGCTGGCCAGTACCAGCTTGCCGTAGCGGAAAGCGTCTTCCACTGCCTCTGCCATGTCTTCTCTTGCAAGATCGCAGACAACAACCTTCGGGCAGCCCTTTTCTTCCAGCTTCTGTGCAAGAAGCTCTGCTGCTTTCTTTGTATGTCCGTATACAGATGTGTAGGCGATCATTACGCCTTCGCTCTCTACTTTATAAGAAGACCAGATATCATATTTCTCCAGATAATGTCCAAGATTTTCGGTAAGGATCGGTCCGTGAAGCGGGCAGATGGTCTGGATATCAAGAGTTGCTGCTGCCTTGAGAAGCTTCTGTACCTGCGGACCGTATTTTCCGACGATTCCGATATAGTAGCGACGTGCTTCGCGGTCCCAGTCCTCTTCTACATCGAGAGCTCCGAATTTGCCGAAGCCATCAGCAGAAAACAGCACCTTGTCTGTGCTGTCATATGTAACCATGACCTCCGGCCAGTGAACCATCGGTGCAAATACGAAGGTAAGGACATGTTTTCCAAGTGTCAGGGTGTCACCGTTGGCTACCACCAGCTTCTTTCCCTCCAGGTTCATTCCACGGAAGAAATTCTCCATCATGGTAAAGGTCTTTGTGTTGGCAACAACAGTTGTATCCGGGTATGCTTTCATGAAATTCTCAATATTTGCTGCATGGTCCGGCTCCATATGCTGAACTACAAGATAATCCGGTTTCGCACCATCCAGAACTTCTGCAACTTTTCCCAGCCACTCTTCTGTGAAGCCGGCATCTACAGTGTCCATAACTGCGATCTTCTCATCTTTGATCACATAGGAGTTGTAGGACATTCCATTTGGTACTACATACTGTCCCTCGAACAGGTCTACCTGATGATCGTTTACGCCTACATAATAAATATCATTTCCGATTTTCATTGTATTGGTTTCCTCCTTAGTCTGCTGTATTTTATTTTTCCAATATTTTTGAAAATACTTTCTTATTGCTCTCATTTATTATATCATTGTTCGTACTGAAATCAATGCAGAATCTATAAATAAAAACAAACCTCTGCGCCTGGTGAAAGAGCCATTTTCCCCTCTTTACAAACCTATTTCAACATAGTATTGTATACCTTGGATGAAGGATTTTTTATAATTTTTTATGAGGTAAACTATGTGTGAAAATGAAAAAAAGAAAACGCATTCCATTGAGATGACCTCCGGCTCTCTCTGGAAAAATCTCCTCCTTTTCAGCCTTCCCCTGATGGGGTCACAGGTATTGGAGGTTCTTTTTAACTTAAGTGATGTTGCGGTTGTGGGGCGATTTGCAGATTATATGGCACTTGGAGCTGTCGGTTCCACAACTCTGCTGGTCACTTTATTTACCGGAATCCTGATCGGCATGGGCGCCGGAGTCAATGTTCGTGTAGCACACGAACTTGGTGCCGAAAACAGAAAGGGTACCGAAGAAACGATCCATACATCTCTTCTTCTCTGTGCCATTGCAGGACTTCTGGTCTGTGTCGTCTGTCTTCTGTTTTCCGGACAGATGCTGTCCATGATGAATACGAAACCGGAGCTGATGGACCAGGCTGTTTTATATATGAAGATTTATGCTCTGGGTATGCCGGCCATGGCTGTATACAATTTCGGTAACGGCGTATTAAGTGCCCGCGGCGATACGAAGCGACCACTGATCTATCTTTCCATTGCCGGAGTGATCAACGTTCTTCTGAACCTGTTTTTTGTTATCGTCTGTCATATGGCCGCCGCAGGTGTGGCAACTGCCAGCGCGATCGCCCTGTATATATCCGCTGCTCTGGTAATGATCCACCTCCTCCGGAGAAAAGACGAATGCAGGGTATCCCTGCGTAAACTCCATCTTCACCCAAAGGCCTGTAAAGCAGTACTGCTTCTTGGTATTCCCACAGGTCTGCAGAACGGAATTTTTGCCATTGCAAATCTGTTCGTACAGGCCGGCGTCAACTCCTTCGATGCAGTCACAGTTTCCGGAAATGCTGCCGCTGCAAATGCAGACTCCCTGATCTACAACGTCATGTTCGCCTTCTATACTGCATGCGCAAGCTTCATCGGTCAGAACTGGGGTGCCGGAAATAAAAAACGTATGCTGAAGACTTATGGGATCAGCCTTACATATGCCTTCATCGCAGGCGCGATCCTTGGTGGACTGCTTCTTGTTTTCGGTCCGCAGTTTTTGTCACTGTTCGCCACAGAACCGGCCGTCATTGATGCCGGCATGGAAAGGATCCGGATCATGGGCTTCAGCTATGCTTTCAGCTGTTTTATGGATTGCAGTATCGCCGCTTCCCGTGGCATCGGAAAAAGTATCCCACCGACCATCATCATTATTCTGGGATCCTGTGTATTCCGTGTCATCTGGTTCTATACGGTGTTCGCACACTTCCAGACCATTTCCTCGCTTTATCTCCTGTATATTTTCTCATGGGGAATTACAGGCTTTGCGGAGGTTCTGTTCTTTGCTGTAAGCTTCCGAAAAATCCGGGCCTGAAACTTCAAATACATAGCGCCAGACGAAGCATTGATCTGGCGCTTTTTTTATATCTTTTTCGTGTTTTATGTACATTTGTCTTTACAAGGCGGACATGATTGTATATAATTATCCTGTTGTGCTTTTACATGATGCAGTAGTAGCAGTTTAGAACGATCAGCCCTTTACACCGGATCGTTGCTTTGCGGCTCAGCATTTTTCAGCACACCCACACAATAGGAAAGAGGAAACTAGTTATGAAAAACCTGATTCAAAAATGGAACAGCATCAACCTGATCAAGCGTATCATCTGTGGTCTGATCGTTGGTATCATTCTCGGACTTGCGATTCCCAAGGCATCTGTGATCTCCATTCTCGGTGATCTGTTCGTCGGTGCTCTCCGTGGAATTGCTCCGCTTCTGGTGTTCTTCCTGGTAATGAGCTCTCTGTGCCACATGGGAAAAGGCCAGAAAACAAACATGAAACTTGTTGTTGTACTTTATCTTCTGGGAAATGTACTCTCAGCACTGGCAGCTGTGATCTCCAGCCGCCTGTTCCCGATCATGCTGACTTTTTCCGAAAATACAAATACTTCCGACGTCACTCCGCCAAGCGGTGTTGCAGAGGTCCTCAAAAACCTTCTGATGAACATTGTTTCCAACCCGGTTGACGCACTTGTCAACGCCAACTATATCGGTATCCTTGCATGGGCCATCATCTTCGGTATCGCACTGAAGGCCGCAAGCGAAACTACCAAGACTGTCATCGAAAACATTTCCGATGCAACCTCCACGGCCGTAAGATGGATCATCAGCCTTGCTCCATTTGGTATCATGGGCCTGATCTTCACAACCATCTCCGAGCAGGGACTTGGCGTACTGTTAAGCTATGGCCGTCTGATCTGTGTACTGGTGGGAACCATGCTCTTTGTTGCACTGGTGATCAACCCGATCGTTACTTTCATCTGCACACGCCAGAATCCGTATCCGCTGGTTCTGCGCTGCCTGAAGGACAGTGGTATCACAGCCTTCTTCACAAGAAGCTCTGCCGCCAACATTCCGGTAAACATGGAGCTGTGCAAGGATCTCGGACTTGATGAGGATACCTACTCCATCTCCATCCCTCTTGGTGCGACCATCAACATGGGTGGTGCAGCGATCACTATTTCCATCATGGCTCTGGCTGCTGCACATACACTTGGTATCAGCGTAGACTTCCCGACCGCTCTGATCCTCTGCATCCTGGCTGCTGCAAGTGCGGCTGGTGCTTCCGGTGTTGCCGGCGGTTCTCTTCTTCTGATCCCGATGGCCTGCAGCCTTTTCGGAATCCCCAATGATGTTGCCATGCAGGTAGTTGGTGTCGGTTTCATCGTAGGCGTGATCCAGGATTCCTGTGAAACAGCACTGAACTCTTCCACAGACGTACTTTATACAGCATGCGCCTGCAGGATCAGAAAGAATAAATGATCACACTTATAAACCGTCAGGCGGATATTCATAATTGAAGCAGGGGACTTACTTGACTCAGTTAAAAGGAGCAGATCTTCCGTATTTGGAAAATCTGCTCCTTTTTTTGTCTTAGAGCGTGTTTGAAAAAGGCTTTCTGCAAGATGTGCGTCACAATTTGTGGGAGATTTTGTCCGGATGAGGGCGCCGTAGCGGGCTACGGCAACTGAATTCGGGTAAAATATACCGCAAAGTGGGGCGTGCAGATTACGGGAATGATTTTTCAAACACGCTCTAACCCTCAGTTCCTACAATATCTGCCCCATATAAAATTATCCGTAATCGGTAAATAAATCATCCTCTACATTCGAAAAAGCTTCCAGCTCTCTCCCATCTGCACAGCCAGATATACGATCTCAAAGATCACAGCTACGGATCCAAGCTTAAAAAGCAGGGAATCCACAAAGCCTCCTGCCTTACAGAAATCCAGCGCAATGCCTCCCGGCAGCGGATACAGGATCCGTACCCGTTTCCGGTTAAAGCAGTCCAGCACCAGATGTGATGCAAATCCAACCACAAAGTAAAATACCAGCTGCACTGACACCATGGATATGGCTGCACTCAAAATAGCCATAGCCATGATCGAATGCATAAAAGAACGGTGCGGCTGATTTTTTCCAAAGGCACAGACTGCAATAAAAATAATAACTCCCATGGCAACCGGCTCCATAGACTGGTTATTGCGAATCTTTTCCCAGATGGAAAAATCATAAAAATAATTCAATGCGATCTCTGCTGCCACAAGCAGAACCGCGATCAGCGTGATCCGGTCCGCATCCTTATGGGATTTGGAAGTTCCTACATCAATGTCGCTGATCAATGCTCCAAGCATTCCTGTTCCTGCCGCAAGTACCAGACCGGAAACCGTAGAGGGCTGTGTAACTGCCAGCACTGTTCCGAGTCCGACTGCTGCGTGTGTTTTTCCTGTCATAATTCTCCCCTTATTGTAAAAAATCTTCCGTTATTCAAGATTATCCACTGCAGAAGATCAGACACTCCCTTCTGATCTTCTGCATATATAAATGTATCACTTTATCATTTACTGCAGATCTGAAAATACAATAAGGCAGCTGTCAGCCTCCCCTTTACTGACAGCTGCCTCCACGAAACAGCATTATATCACACAAGAAAACACTATTCTATCAAAATTCTCCCTACTCTTATACACGTCCCGTTTAACTGGAATATACCTCACAAACGTACCAGTTAATCAGACCAGTTCATACGTCCATAGCGAAGTGCAATACCATGGATCTCTTTCTGAAGCTTCACAGTCAGCTCCCTTTTGCGGATCCTCCACTTCCAGTTCTTTCCTACTGTGGAAGGCTGGTTCATTCTGCAGCTGTTATCCAGGCCCATATAATCCTGCATAGGGATCACACAGAGCTTTGCACTGCTTCTCATAACCAGGCTGATAAAGCATTTATGCAGCTCCTTATCCGGTGTGTAGTTATCACAGAGATAATCCCTGGCAAGCTTACGCTCTTTTGCCATAATACTCTTCCACCATCCGGCGATGGTCTCATTATCATGGGTTCCTGTATATGCCACACTGTTCTCCGGATAATTGTGCGGAAGATAATCGTTGGCACAGCCGGAATCTCTGGAATCAAACGCAAACTCCAGGACCTTCATTCCCGGAAATCCACTGTCATGGACAAGCTGACGTACGGAATCTGTCACATAGCCAAGATCCTCCGCAATGACCTGCTTCCAGCCAAGGGCCTGCTCCACTTTGCGGAACAGATCGATCCCGGGACCTTTTTCCCAGTGACCGCCAATGGCATTTTCCGCACCATATGGAATGGAAAAATACTCGTCAAAGCCACGGAAATGATCAATTCTTACCACATCATAAAGGCGGAATACGTAGCTCAGTCTGGAGATCCACCACTGATATCCTGTATTTCTGTGATAATCCCAGCGATACAGTGGATTTCCCCAGAGCTGTCCTGTTGCGGAAAATCCGTCCGGCGGGCATCCGGCTACAGCCACCGGCACATTCTCCTCATCCAGCTGGAAAAGCTCCGGATGAGCCCAGGTATCTGCACTGTCCATAGCTACATAGATCGGGATATCTCCGATGATCTGGATGCCTTTTTCATTGGCATATTTTTTCAGTTTCATCCACTGCTCATAGAATTTAAACTGCATATACTGCTGGAATTCAATATCAAAATATAATTCTCTGCGATAGTAGTCCATGGCATTTGCCCAGCGAAGGCGGATATCCTCTGCCCATTTTGTCCACTCAACACCGCCGAACTGATCCTTTACTGCCATAAAAAGTGCATAGTCGGAAAGCCACCAGCTGTTTTCTGCAACAAATTTCTGATAATCCGGATTCTCGCTGATGTTGCTGTTTTCGTAAGCTTTGCGGAGAAGCTTGTAACGGCCTTTGTAGATTTTTTCATAGTCTACGCTGTCTGCTCTTCTTCCCCAGCTGACCTTATCACAGTCCTCCTTTGTAAGGACGCCTTCCTCCACCAGTGCCTTCAGGCTGATAAAATACGGATTTCCCGCAAAAGTGGAGAAGGACTGGTACGGAGAATCTCCGTAACTGGTAGGTCCCAGCGGAAGGATCTGCCAGTAGCTCTGTCCCGCTTCCTTCAGCCAGTCCACAAAATCATAGGCACTCTTTGAAAAACATCCGATGCCGTACTCTGACGGCAGACTTGTGATCGGCATCAAAATGCCAGCTGCTCTTTTATCCATATCTTTTCTCTCCTTATGTTGAGCCCTGCATCTCAGGGCATCTTATTTATTATCCTCTCACGGATGCAGCTTCATGCAATCCATGCAACCGTTTGCATAAATTATACGTTCATTTTGCATGAAGTGCAATGCATTTTTGTCTTTTCTACCTTTCTTACAATTTTTGCATCCTGATTTTGTGCAGTTTTTCATTGTGTCAAACAGAAATCTGTCTGCATCTCACCACTTGATTCTCTGCGCACCTGCTTTCACGCAATTTTATGCAACTTTCCGTGCAATATGTTTGACAGTATCCTTGTTATGAACTACAATATCTCTATCAGACTGAGATAAAAAAAGCCGGATCAGATGCATAGCTTTGATCCGGCATATCCGTGAGGAGGCAAATTTATGGCAGTAACCATCAAAGATGTGGCAGCTCTGGCCGGGGTGTCCCCGTCTACCGTTTCCAGAACCTGCAAAAATAATCCATCTATCAGTGAAGAAACCAAGGAACGTGTACGCAGAGCCATGGCGGAGCTTGGCTATGAGCCGAATTTTCAGGCCAGCAACCTGGCAGCACAGATTTCCCGCTCCATCGGTATCATCCTGCCTCCGTCCCCAAAGGAGACATACGAGAATTCCTTTTACCTTGAGACGATCCGGGGAATCAGCCACTACTGTAACGCACATCAGTATATCAGTACCATTGTTACCGGTCAGAATGAAGAAGAGATCCTTAACGCAGTACGTTCCATGTCCAGAAGCGGTAAGGTTGACGGATTTATCGTTCTTTATTCCCGTGTGAATGATCCTGTTATTGATTTTCTTTTCAGTGAGAGACTTCTCTATATCCTGATCGGAAAACCGGCGCAGTACACCAATAATACGATCTATATCGATAATGACAACCTTCTTGCCGGACAGGAGGCAACGGAGTATCTTTATGCTCTGGGCCACCGGAAGATTGCTTATCTGGGCGTAGATAATTCCCTGGTCTTTTCCGCAGACCGTAAAACCGGCTACATGACTGCGCTGATCAGCCACGGATTAACCGTACAGCCCGAATACTGCATAGAAGTTCCTGCAGCTTCCCAGAATGAGTTTCAGGAGCTTCGAAAGCTGCTTTTAAGTGAAGAGCGCCCTACAGCTGTGCTCGTCAGTGATGATATTCTGGCGCTTTCCCTGGAGCGGATCTGTATGGAAGCAAATATCTCCATACCGGAGGATCTATCCATTCTTTCCTTTAACAACTCACTTTTTGCCAGACTGACTTCTCCTCAGCTGACCTCCATTGATATTAATTCAGGGCAGCTTGGAATGGAAGCGGCCACGCAGATGATCAGTCATATCGAAAATCCGAGCCTTCCGGCCACAAAGATCATTGTCCCTCACCAGCTGATCGAAAGGGACAGCTGCCGGAGGATCTGATCTGCTTTCAAACAAAAAACAGGTATCTTCTCTGCTGACTGTGTATTGACCACCACTTATCGATCTGACATTGGTGGTCGATCTACCGCCCGGCAAAAGGATACCTGTTTTTCATTTTTTATAATGCTTTCTCATAACACCAGTACATATGTCCCCAGAGTTCACACTCTCCCACGTTCTCAAAATTCAGCTTATCATAAGAACGGAGTGCTTTTACATTGTCCTTCGCAACAAGAAGATGTACAGCTTTATAGCCCCGCTTCTTCAGTTCTTCCATCACACCCTTAAGAAGTTTCCCGGCAATCCCCTGATTCTGGAATTTCTGACATACTCCCACCCGGGAGACCTCCGCTGACGGCACCATGGTTTCTGACCAGCATGTGAGACATTCCACATTTGGATCATCATCAATGGAGATCACACCTGCGATATTTCCCGCATCGTCCCGCATACAGAACAGCGCATCTCTGGAAAGATCAAATTCCACTTCTTTTTCTGAAGGATACTCCTCTGTCCACACACAATAGGGCGTCCCCAGCAATGAACGGTACAGCTTCAGAACTGTATCAGCTTCTTCTCTTTTTACACGCTCGAAATTCATTTTATATCTTTTCTCCCACTACTATCTTAACAATTTGATATTCACAGCTTTCAGTCCTGGATTTCTCCTGAAAGTATATTCTGCCCGGATCCCGGTTTTCGTGAATATTTATATTCTTCCATCAATAATAACACTTTTCACTGCACCCATGTGGAAACAATATCCTCTTTATCATGCATTGAAACGCTGTTTCATCTTCTGCAGCGTCCAGAATTTCCAACGCTTTTCGCAAATTCCGGATATCTTTTTCCATGTAATCCACATAGTTTCCCCGGCCAACCAGCTTCAGGTGCGTGATCCCTGCCTGCTTCAGCTGATACAGTGCACACAGTCCACAGCCGGTCTCACCACAGAGATATCCGGATTCATCGTATGCTTTCAGATCCGTTTCCTGATCCCACGTCTGCTCCTGAAGAGCCATTATTTTTTCCGGAACAGCATCACCATTCCGTACAGTTCCAAGCCAATAGGACACCCTGCAAAGATATCCCATCTCATCACAGTGAAGAGAATTACAGAATGCTCCCGTAAACTGGCACATTTCATTCAGCACAAAGGCCTCGAACTCCATTCCCGCCTCCGGTCGGGTCCCGGCCTGTTTCTCCACCTCTCTCTGAGATGCAATAACAGACTGCATATCCCGGAACGTGTTTTTCCGATGAAAGATCAATCTCTTCAGAGGAAAGCGCCGGAACATTTTCAGCATTTCGCTGTTCACTTCCCCTGTTTCTCCGCTGAGATGGATCTCGCAGGAAAGTCCCCTGTTTTTCAGATAAACAAGAAGTGCCGGATCTGCAATGATATAGCTTCGAAATCCAATTTCCATGCACTTCTCTATGATATCTCCGATCTCCGGATACTGTTCCGGAAGATAATACAGGGAATTGAAGGTGAGATGCACCGGCTTTTTATATTTTTTTACCATCCGGGAAAGGATCTCCAGCTCACTGTATGCACCAAGCTGAACATTATAGCAGAGAACCTCCCTGCGATTTAACGGCATTACTGTGCCGTATTTTTCCGCCCAGGAAAAGGGTACATAGCCACAGAAAAATTCATCTGCTCCTGCCTGCACGAAACGTTCATATTCATCTATGGAGCCTAACCCGACTGTTATTTTCATACTGTTATCCATGTCCTGTTCCTTTTTTCCGCAATGTATTTTTATCAAACGGATATTCGCGATCCACCTTCGCAGCCTGCCCATCACCTGTCATATATTGACAACAATGCGATCCGGCTTTGTACCTTTTATATTTTTCCACATTTCCGTTGACTCCGGAAGTGTTTTATCCACACCAAACAGGGAGTTATACCGCCCTGCCATGTGTAAATGTTCCGGATAAAGCAGTGCGTATTTTTCACAGAATTTCGGACAGTGCTCCGCAAGCTGCTGTATACCACGATCTCCGGTGGTGCACAAAGCATACAATGGACAGTACTGCGAAGTGTTTGTCTGATAAAAAGGCAGATGCAGACTGTTTTTTCCCGGCGGAAGCTCCTGTGGATATCCGCAGGACTCCCATTCGTATCTGTGGATATGAAATTCTTCAGCCAGAAAATCCCGATAAAACCCCGCATTCAGGCTGTTTTGCTGAAATAATGAGGTATCACCGGATTTATATTTCATTCGCGGATCCTTTTTTCGTTTATTGAGCAATGTCCCCAGAACAGGACGCAGGCGGGATGTTTTTCCACAGAGCATTTCCGCCATAGCCCAGTCATTGACTACGATTTCCACATTCACCCCATGAATACAGCACCAGTTATCCACCTTTTCCAGAAGCTTTCCCACAGACAAAAGCATAAATTCCCGGATATAAGAAAATACCAGTGTGATCTCCGATCCCTCCGAATACATTTTATCCATAATAGAAAGAAGCTGCTCTTCTGTCGGAAACAGATTATGGCAGAACTGATTTCCAATATAAAATCTGTCCGGTATCCGGCCTGCAAAATAACTGTGAGTGAGATAATTCTTCTGCCAGTAAGACGCCAGAAAAGCCTGCAGCGGCTGGCTCAGATATTCTTCATACAGGGAAGTGCAGTTTAATTCCAGAGCAAACTCTGCATTATCCAAAAGCCTTATTTCTTCTGTACCCATTGTATCCTGTGGATTATCGGAAGCCTTTTCACCCTCTCTGAAAAACCACTGCTTCTTCTGTTCCTCCAGACTCCTGCAGTGCATCTCATCCAGCTCCGCAGGATAACCGGTCAGTGATTTCGCCAGCTCTCCATCGTCTCCTTCCAGCTTCAGACGGATATATCGGTTGTACTCTCCGGCCAGCCGCCGAACCTCCTGTACATAATCCTTCTGTTCCACTCTCACAGAATATTCCCTGTAAAAATATTTTTCGGTTTTCTTTTCAACTGGCTGTTGATCCTGCAGGCATTGCTCCTCTGCTGCACTCATCCCAAACCTCCGGATCTCCACTCTCCTGTACCCGGCTTTTTTCATATCGTAGAAACAGATCAGAAATTGCTCCGGTTCCGGGCATTCCTCTGCCAGGCGAAACCGAAATCCATCTTCACCCAGCTCTGAGATCCGGATTTCTTTACCGTCCATAAAACCGGACAGTAATCCAAATGGTATCATAGAGATCCTCATCAGGAAAGCTTCCTCCCTTCAGGTAAAAAAGGGAGATGCCATATGCTCCCATACAGCACCTCCCACTGTTCCTGCTTATTTCACTTCTACTAATTCAATTCTGAAATTCAGCTCTTTACCTGCCATCTCATGATTGGCATCGAAAGTAATGGTTTTTTCATCTTTTGCGTTAACTTTAACCGGGAACGGCTGACCATACTGATTGGAGAGGTATACCTGCTGTCCTACAGTAAGATCCTCAGCGCCCGGAAGCTGTTCGATCTCAAGTGTAAAAATCGCATCCGGATTCGGCATACCGTAAGCTTCCTCAGGCATCAGATGAACATCCATCACCTGGCCAACCTCCATGTTTGCAACTGCCGCATCAAATCCTTTGATCATCTGTCCTGCTCCGCAGATGAATTCCAGTGGCTCGCCACGGTCATAGGAAGAATCGAACTGTGTTCCGTCATTAAAGGTTCCTCTGTAATGTGTACGGCAGGTTTTTCCGACATTAGGACCTGTGATAGATGGCTGAGAACCACATCCTCCGCCACAGCCTCCGCAGGAATGTCCGTCTTCATGACCGCCGCAGGAGTGTCCATCCTCATGGCTTCCGCAGGAATGTCCATCCTCATGATGGTGATGATCACAATTCACACCTGTGGATACCAGCTCGCCCTTCAGATAAGCATCCACAGCTGTGTCTGCATCTCCCTGTGCTCCGGAACATAACTCAATGCCAGCCTCAGCAAGTGCACTCTGTGCTCCGCCGCCGATTCCTCCACAGATCAGAACGCTGATTCCCTGCTCTGCAAGAAGTCCTGCAAGTGCACCATGTCCGGTGCCATTGGAGCTGATCACTTCACTGGAAATAACCTTGTTATCCTCCACCTCATATACCTTGAAAAACTCCGTTTTTCCAAAGTGCTGAAAAATGTTTCCATTATCGTATGTTGCTGCAATTTTCATTTGTAAAACCCTCCATTAGTCAGATATGTATTATATTAGTATATCGTGCAGGCAGGATAAAAGCAAGGTTTAACTTCTCTCTGCCGGCTCTTGCTGTCATTCAATGAATCCAGTATAATAGAAGCATCTGTAAAAATAAAAGATTTTTTGAATAAGAAGGTTTGAACTAAAATGAAATCATACGAAGAATTACTTTCAGATATTGAAGAAGACATGGAACTCATGGGTTCCTCACACATTGTTTATTCCATGGAAGAGGACGACATTGTTACCGATTATGATTATCTTCCATCCGATTCCTGTACGATCTCCATTACCTTAAAGGAACTTCAGGAAAAGCTTCAGCTGCAGATGCTCTATACAAAAGTTTCCGCTCATACAGCCGGAGCAGATAAAAATGCCCCGAAATTAGCTGTTGTTTTTCCGGGCATCGGATACACTGCTGACAAGCCGCTTCTGTACTATACCAGCCGCCTTGCCAGCAAACACGGCTACAAAATCCGCACTGTATCCTATGGCACCCTCCCGGAAAATGTCAAAGGAGATCCTGAAAAAATGAAACAGGCCTTTGACCTTGCCCTGGAACAAACAGAACGCTCCTTAGGCAGCATCGACTGGAATTCCTATGGCAGCATTCTGTTTATTTCCAAAAGCATTGGTACAGTCATCTCCTCAGCCTATGCTTCCCGACACGATCTGACTGTAAAAAGCATCCTGTTCACGCCTCTTGCAGAGACCTTTTCCTTCCCACTTGCCGGAAGCATCGCCTTCCACGGCACCGCAGATCCCTGGGCCGAAACCAATTCCATCCGGGAACTGGCAGCGCAGAAAGATGTACCTCTCTTTCTCACCCAAAACGCCAACCATTCTCTGGAAACCGGTGATGTACTGACGGATATCTTTATTCTAAAAACTACAATGGAACGGGTCCAGCGTTTTATTTAACGCCGGCCCGCTTATTTTTCTCCACCCACTAAAAACTGAGGTGTCAGCTTATTCAGCTCACGATCCATGGAAGTTCTGGAAATATCACTGATGTCCTTCAGGGCAAACACTTTGGAAAAGCCGATCTCCATCATGTGATCCAGATCCCATACCGGACGCTTTTTATCACTCATAAACAGCTTACTGCTGAGCTCTTTCCCTGTTTCCGCATCTTCATGAGCATGGATACCTCTTCCATATTTTTCCCACATAGCAGCATCATGTGCCTCGTAAATCTTTTTCTTTTCTTCATCATAAAGATGCAGATACCAGCAGGCGTCCGATACCAAAAGACGTCCGCCTTTTTTCAGTACACGCAGCCACTCCTTGTAAGCCTTCTGTGGATCGTCCAGCGTCCATGTGATATTTCTGCAGATAACCATATCAAATGTCTCATCCGGGAAATTCAGATTGTGGCAGTCCATAGTCATCAGATCTGCGGATAAACCTGCTGCCTTTACATTTTCCTTTGCTTCATGGATCATATTTTCAGTAATATCGATCCCGGTCACATGATGTCCTTCTTTTCCCAGCATAATTTCAAAAAATCCCGGCCCGCAGCCTACATCCAGTACTTCCAGATGTTCTTTTTCCGGCGCATACTCCAGAATCAGATTCTTCCAGTTTTCTGCTGTTTCACTTTTCAGTTCTGCCTTGATCCCTTCGCTGTAAATGCCAGCTTCTCCTTCCCAGTACTCTTTGATCTTATCGTTTTGCATGTCACTTCTCCTTCTTTGTGGCTATTACAATAAATTTTTTCCCCTGATATCCGTATTTCCAGAAATCCATCGTCCATGGTCTGTTTAGCCAGCGGTTCTCTCTGATCTGGATCCTGGCAAAGCGTACCTTTTTTAATATCTGAAAGTCCGTTTCCGGACGCTTCTGCGATGTAAATGGCAGCTTTTCATAAATTCCGCTGTTTTCCTTCACGTCAGATCCATATGTTTTTCTTTCTGTAACATAAATAAGAAAATCAGCAATTTTCATATGGATCTTATTTTTTAATGTGGGTTCGATGGTACGATAGTCCCCATCAAAATAAATGATCCTTCCACCTGGTTTTAATACAGCCTTCCAGCGTCTGAAAGCTTTTTCCGGATCATATAATGTCCACACCGCATCTCTGGAAAGTATCACATCATAGCTTTGTTCCTGTTCCAATGGCAAAGTTACACCATCTTCCTCACAGATTTCCACCTGTTGATGATACTGTCGCATATTCCTTCTGGCTTTTTCTACCATTCCTGATGAACCATCGATCGCTTTTACATCATGTCCCAGACGCGCTGCTATGATGCTCATAAAACCCGGGCCGCAGCCCACTTCTAAAATACGAAGGGGCTCAGGTCCAAGAAGTCTTTTCAATTCTTTTGTCCAGTGAGATACCGTTCTTTTGTTACTCAATTGTTTTTGGATCATATCATCATAATCACCGGAATCTTCTGTCCATTTATTCTCGATTTTTTCAAACATTTTTTTTACTCCACTACATCCAGTGTTGCCCAGTTAATGCCTTCATAGGCAGTCGGTGCAAGCTCTACATTGGTCAGTCTGGTATTGTTATAGATATAATCACGGTTCGGATAATACAGCGGCACTGTTACTGCCTGATCGTTGATACGTGTAAGGATCTTATCGTATAATTCCGTACGTTTTTCTTCGTCCTGTGTTTTTAATACTTCTCCGAGATCTTTGTTCAGTTCCTCATCGTACCAGTTTACTGCCTTTGCTCCATCTTCCGCATAGAACATTGATTTCAGGAAACCATGAGGCATCCAGGAGTCTTCATAGCTGCGGTAAATGCACAGATCGTAGTCTCTGGTGTTCCAGATTTCATCATAGTAAGCTGCAGATTCTTTTTCTACCAGTTCAATACCCACACCAACCTTCTCATATTCAGATTTCAGGTATTCACACAGTGACTTCCAGGAAGCATATTCTTCAGTCTGGAATACCAGTCTGAGGCTCAGTGGTTCTCCGTCTTTTTCTACAATACCATCTCCGTCTGTATCCTCATATCCTGCTTCCTTTAATAGTTCCTTTGCTTTATCCGGATCATATGGATAACCCTTGCTGTTTTCTTCTGTTACATAAGGAACTGTCGGAGACATAAGTCCGGTTGCCGGATTGCCGTAACCATCCAGCAGATCATTTACAATGCTTTCTTTATTTGTTGCATAGTTCAGTGCCTGACGTACGTTTATATCCTGAAGCGCCGGTGTATCATAATTTTCGATCAGATAGTAAGAAAGTGTGGAAACCTGCTGTTCTGTCGATAAATTTTTATCTGCCTGGATAATACTGAAGCTTTCGGATGGAATATCCTGAAGATTCAGATCTGCCTCTCCACTCTGAAGTGCCATCACTCTGGCATCACCGTCTACCACCTGTTTCAGAACTACTTTATCAATATTTGGTTTCTCACCGTAATAATTAGGATTTGGTACCAGGACAACCTCCTGACCGCTTTCATAACTGTCGATCATCCACATTCCGGTACCCACTTCCTGACAAAATTCTCCGTCTTCATCCAGTGCACTTTCACAGGTGAAACGGAATGGTCTTGGATAGCTGAATTCGATCAGCAGTGTATAGCATGGTTCTGCGAACTTAAATTCTACAGTATAATCATCTACCTTTGTAACATTTTCCAGTTTGGCTGAAAAGTTACCGATCACATCCTGTTCCACCCATCTGTTATAATTCCACATCACATTGTCTGCATTAAAATCTGTGCCGTCCGAGAATTTCACATCTTTTCTTAAATGGAACGTATAGGTTGTGCCATCTTCGCTGATATCCCAAGATTCTGCCAATGCCGGTTTGATTTCTCCATTTTCTCCATAACGCACCAGTGGATCATAGATCATTTCATAAAGACGAAAGTCTGGACCACTTTTTATAGGGTCACAAAGTTCAGGCGTCAGATCAATGGATGTCATTGCCGTAACTACTTTTTCCTCTTTTGCCTGTACATTGACACCTGTCAGTAAAGTTGCCGCCACCATGCTCAATGCTATCAATTTTGCTACACGTCTTTTCTTCATTTCTTCCTCTCCTTTGTTTGTTTTATATTTTACAGCATATGACATGCCGCAAAATGTCCTGTTTCAATTTCTGTCAATTCCGGTATATGCTCTCTGCATATATTTGTACATCTTCTGCACCGGTTCTGATATGGGCAGCCCTGTTCCGGAATGGTATCTGAAAATATTTTCTTTTCCTGCGATCCGATTCTTCGCATTTTCGGTTCTTTTACCGGAATAGAATCAAACAGATCTTTTGTATAAGGATGTACGGCAGTCTCCTTTAAGCTGTCCGTATGATCGATAAACTCGACCACGCGTCCCTGATACATGATAGCCACCTCTTTGCAGAGATATGGAACATTGGACAGATCGTGAGTGATCAGTAAATAGGTCATCTCATATTTTTCCTGCAGTTCATTTAACAGATGCAGGATCTGCTTTCGTATGGAATAATCCAGACTGGATACCGGTTCATCACAGATCACAAGTTCCGGTCTTAATACCAATGCTCTCGCAATATTAGCTCTCTGACACTGACCTCCTGAAATCTGTCCAACATAACGGTTGCGAATATCCGGATCAAGCCCCGTCTGGATCAAAGCTTCTTTTACCCGTTCTTCATACTCTCCCTCTTGCAATTTTTCATGTAATTTCAAAATTTCCAGAATATTTTCTCCAATGGTATAACCGGGATCAAATACCCCGCTGCTGCTTTGAAAGACCATCTGAAGATTCTTGCGATATGGACGAAACTGCTTTTCAGACAAATCCTGCATTTCCTGTCCCTGAAACCAGAATTTTCCATCTGTAGGTTTCTCCAGGCCGGCGATCAGCTTTCCGAATGTAGTTTTACCACTTCCACTTTCACCGATCAGGGCCATGGATGATCCTGCGTGGATTTCCAGACTTACATCATCCACTGCCTTCACAATTTTTTTCTTGCCATAATATTTTTTTAAATGTTCTGTCTTTAGTAACGTACTCATACTTTTCCCCTATAAAACTGCATCCAACAGTTTTTTTGTATATGAATGCTGCGGATGATAAAAGATCTCTTCAACTGTTCCGTTTTCCACTATTTCGCCGTCTTTCATGATCGAAACATCATCTGCGATCTCTGCCACCACACCCAGATCATGCGTAATAAATAACACACCCAGATTTTCTTTCCTGGATAGCTGATAGATTTCTTCCAGGATCTGCTTCTGTACGGTTACATCCAATGCTGTCGTCGGCTCATCTGCAATCAGATAATCCGGTTTCATGGACATGGCAATGGCGATCATAACACGTTGGCACATACCACCAGACAATTCGTAAGGTTTTTTCTTCATCAGTTCTTCCGGATCACGCAGATTCATCATCCGCAGACTTTCCAACGCAGCTTCCCTTGCCTGTTTTTTGCTCATTCTGCGATGTTTCCTCAGTCCTTCCAGAAGCAGTTGTTCAACTGTAAAAAGCGGGTCAAGAGCAGCGGTCGGATCCTGAAAGATCATTCCGATCCTGTCTCCGTATAACTGTCGTTTTTCTTTTCCTGATAACTTCAGAAGACTCTTTTCGTTCAGTGTCACATCTCCGGATATCACCTTTCCATTTCCTGCAAGCAGATTCATGATCGTCAGAGAGGTAACTGACTTGCCGCTTCCGCTTTCTCCCACCAGAGCATGGATCCTTCCGCGCTTTACTTCCAGGCTAACATCTTTTACTGCATGAACCATTCCGTGAGAGGTCTGAAACTCCACATGTAATCTTTTTACCTTTAGAACATCATTTTTGGGCTGTTCCATTTTGTATTCCCTCCCCCAGATAATTAAATGCCAGAACAATGATCATGATCAGTATACCCGGATAAAACATCAGTCTTGGATAAGTCTGGATATAACTTTTACTGTCACTAAGCATGATCCCCCATTCCGGTGTCGGTGCCTGCACACCAAGGCCGATAAAGGAAAAACCGGCAATTGACAGAATGATCGAACCGATTTCCATTGTTGCCAGTGCGATCACAGATGGCAGGATATTTCTCAATACATGCCTGAATATGATCCTTGCGTGGCCGCAGCCTCCGGCTTTTAGTGCGGTCATATAATTTTTATTTTTTTCCTGAAGTGTCAATGCACGGGCAAGCCTTGCATATTCTGCCCAGGATACGACCGATAAGGACAGGATCAGATGAGCGCCGCTGGCTCCTACGGTTCCTGCAATGGCAAGTGCCACAATAAAGACCGGCATAGCCATAAATACATCAATGATCCTCATAATTATCGAATCGATTTTTCCACCTACGTATCCGGCAAACAGTCCGATCGGCACCCCGACACATACGGTGATCAGAAGCACCGTAAAGCTATAGCTCAGTGAATACCGGCTGCCCCAGAGAAGTCTTGATAAAATACATCGTCCCAGCTGATCAGTACCTAAAGGATATGCCGCCGACGGATTCTTTAATTTTATCGAAACATCCACAAGCAGTGGATCATGCGGCGCCAGTACAGGTGCAAAAATAGCTGCCAATACAAAAATTATGACCACCATCAATCCTATTTTTGTTTTTGGTGACCGGAATACCTGTTTCCAGTACAGATTCTGGATCATGCTTTTTTCTGTTTTCTGCTTTCTTCTGCTTCCCATTCTATGATCTCTCCTTTACTTTAACTGGATTCGCCGGTCAATCGCAGAATAGGCGATATCCACAAGAAAATTTAATACTACAATGCCAACAGCCAGAATAAAGATAAAACATTGCAGCACCGGAGTGTCTTTTGAGATCACGGATTTCAATGCCAGATTTCCGATTCCCTGAATTGAAAAAATACTTTCTATCACAGCTGAGCCACAGAAAAAACCGATCACAATTGATACCAGACGTGTCAGCACAGGAATCAGAATATTTTTCAGACCATGACGCAAAATTACATTTACAGATGACAATCCCTTGGCTCTGCTGGCACGTATGTAATCCTGCTTCAGCACCTGTATCATATTGGTACGGATCAATCTCGTCATAATTCCAAAGAAACTGATATCCATGGCAAATGCCGCAAGAATCGGGATGCCTCCGGCATCTCCTCCGATCACGGAAATCACTTTTAGCTTTACTCCAAATATATATAGCAGCATCAGACCGATCCAGAAAGACGGCATAGATACACTGAGGGACGACAAAATGCGAATGACTTTATCCAGAACTCTGTTTTCATAAATTGCCGACAAAATTCCGAGAGGGACTGATACGATCATCAACAATAAAAACGAAGTAACTGCCAGTTTAAATGTCTGTGGAAAATATCTTTTTAATTCCTCAAAAGCCGGTTTTCTGGTAGAATATGATTTTCCAAAATCGCCATGAAGTGCCTGATCCAGCCATTTCCCGTATTGTACCAGCACCGGCTGATCCAGTCCTTCCTCATGCCGTACTTCTTCTATCTGCTCCGGTGACGGGTGCTCGTATTTTTTCTCCGCCAGAACTCTGGCCGCATCACCTGCCGATATAAAACTCAGCATAAAAATAATAAATGTAACCGCCAGAACTACCGGAATCATAAATATAAAACGCTTTGCAATTACTTTTCCCATTTTCATTTCTCCTCATTTTTCATCTGTTTATTCGGTTAAAATAAAAAAGGCTGATATGATCCAGCATCATATCAGCACAAAAAACAAACCTCCACCTCAGGCAGAGCTTATTCCTTCTGTATCCCATCCGAATCAGAATTCTTCTGTCAAAAAGGCAAGTCTCCTGACTCCAGTTCTTCCTACTTACCATCTTCCCGGATCTCTCCAGTGATATTTTGGTTTTCGTCCCTGTCACAGTAGCGGTGGCTGTTCTGGCATTTCACCAGATTCCTTATTAAGTACTTTGTACACCCTTCTGACTATTCAATTTTCATAGTTGCAACGAATAAGTATTATAATATCATACTTTTCTTTTTATATAAATAGTTTTTCTGTCAAATATGAAATATCTGAACATTTCATATTAAAACCCGGATATTTTCCGCCTATATATCATTATAGATTCCTCAAGTAAATGACATTATGTATGAACAGTGACTTCTTTATATTTCCGTATAATGATCATATAACTTACGAATAATAAAACAGCTGCGCTGCTCCATGCACAGATCTCTGCATAGTATATTCCATCTTCGCCGATCATTTTTGGCAGCAGCAGCGCAACACTGACACGCATTATAAATTCTGCAATGCCGCTGGCAAGCGGAATCAAAGTATTACCCAGGCCCTGGATAGCGGAACGATACACATACAGCAGATACAGCACCCACAAAAAAACAGCCATAATAAACAAATACTTATATGCTATATCCAATACCTGTCGGGTCTGATCCGGTTCACCGGATACAAACAGGGACAGTACATTACGTCCAAACAACACCATCATACCGGAAATGAAAGCCGAAGTGAGCACTGCCATATAAGTGCCGCTGCGCACACCTTTTCGAATCCTCTGATATTTCTTTGCACCAAGATTCTGGCCTACATAGGTTGTAATAGCATATCCATATGAAACGGCAGCCATCTCCAAAACCCCATACAGCTTGTTCGATGCCGTAAATCCCGCCACAAACAGAAAACCAAATCCATTGATCACATACTGTACCACAAGTCCTCCCACGGAGATGATCACATTCTGTATCGCAAGAGGAACTCCCAGTTCCAAAAGCCGCAGGCTCATAGAGGGCTGCCTGTAAAAGTCCTTCTTTTCCAGGCGGATATCCGGGATTTTACGTAATACGATCAAACAGTACAAGGCTGAAAATCCCTGTGCGATAACGGTTGCCACTGCTGCTCCGGCTATACCCCAGCCAAAAACCGCCACAAATAACAGATCCAGTCCCACATTGATCACTGCTGCCACTGTCATTGCGATCAACGGAGATCTGCTGTTTCCAAGTGCCCGAAGGATCGCTGCAAATATATTATAAGCAGCTATGATCGGGATTCCTGCAAAGATCAGCCGCAAATATAGCATTGTCAGATCAATGACATTATCCGGTGTCTGTAAAAATAAAAGAACATGATAAACTGTACCTTCACTTACTGCGAGTACGACCACAGACAGTAATGCTGTCATGATATAGCTTTTCGCCACTGCGCATTTCAGATTTTCTTTTTCCCTTGCTCCATAATATTGAGATACAAGAATAGAAAAACCCTGTGTGATACCTGTCATGATCCCCAACACCAGCCATACCAGCCAATCTCCGGCACCTACTGCCGCCAGTGCTTCAACTCCTACCACTTGTCCGACGATCATGGTGTCTGCCATTGTATAAAACTGCTGAAAAATATTTCCAAGCATCATTGGTATGGCAAAAGTTATGATCAGTTTTCCGGGGGATCCGGCAGTCATATCTTTTTCATTGGTTCCCATAAGAATCTCCTTTTCTTTTCATCCTTATCCGCTATTTTACAAGGGACTCTTACGAAACACAATCCTATTTTTTCACAAAGTTTTATAATATTTTTGGTAGCTATTACATCCATATAATCATTATTTTTAATGGAGCATTTTTACCACGCTTATCTTAAAACTCTTTCTTCTTCATAGCACTCATACTATACTTATACGAAGCAAACCATATAAGCAGACTTAGCACAATGAGGGCAATCCCGATTTCAAAATCCCCTATCCCCCCTATCATATGCAGAATACTTTCTTTTAATCCCAAGTTAGTCTTCACAAAAGATCTAATTGTATAACAAATCGCAAAAATAATTAAAATTGCGATTGGCAGCACAATTCGCCCTTTCTCTCCTTCAAACCTTATCCTGATCGCGATCATGATTCCCGCAATTGCCTGAAACACAAAAAATGTGATCAACTCCATTGCCAGCATTTCCAGATCAAACACCTCTTCAGGATTTATGAGTACCATAATTCCTGCACAGATCATTCCAATGCACCATCCACATGCTGTCATGATAAAGGAAAAAATATATTTTTCTCTGACATATATTTTTTTATTTACGGGTAAAGAAAATAAATATGTGTAGCCATGGCCATTTTCATCATAACTGATCGTATTACCTGAATATATTGCCAGAACAGATGGGATATACATTGCAATGAAAGCAGCTGCCGTTTTTCCTGTAAGTATAAAAAACAATGCTACAAACACTAACACCAAAAAAAGATTACCACCCTGTCGAAAAAACAATCGAAAATCCTTTTCCAAAAGCCCTCTGATTCCTTTCATCATCTTTCGCCCCCTGTCAACATCAGGATCACCTGATCGAGTGATCCGCTCTCTACTACGATTTCCGGATAATTTTCTATATAATACTGCTTCTCGTTCGTCAGACAGGCAACTCCAAAAAACTCTTTTTTCTCTTTCAAAAGATACCTTTTATCCACTGCCTGATATTGTTCCTCACTGACCTTCAACACTGCATATTTTTCAAGAATCGTATCCATCGCTTCATGAAATATGATCTTTCCTTTATGTATCACATAAATGTCATCACACAGATGTTCTAAGTCCGAAGAAATATGTGAACTGATCAGGATACTTCTCTCCGGTTCTTCTTCCATATACTCTCTTAAAATATCCAGCATCCTTTCCCTCGCTCCGACATCAAGCCCTGCTGTCGGCTCATCCAGCATCAGGAATTCTGCCTGATGTGTCAATGCAATGATCAGATTCAGCTTTGCTTTCATTCCTGTTGAGTACTCTTTTATAAATTTATCCAACGGAATCTGATATTCTTCACACATCTGATGAAATTTTTCTGCTTCAAACTTTGGATACAATTTGGCAAGGACTGCCTCAACATCTTTCCCTTTCAAGTATCCACTGAATCCGGTTTCTGCCAGGACAACTCCCAGCTCTTCTTTCTCTTTTTCACTTAACTCTTCCGGTATTTTTCCCAGGATCTTTATCTCACCGGCATCATAAGAAATGAGTCCGAGCACTGCCTTGAACAAAGTACTCTTACCGGCTCCGTTCTCTCCAACCAGACCAGTGATTCTTCCTTTTTCTACATTTAACGAACAGTCTAACTGAAATTCACCGTAGCTTTTCTTTACTCCTTTAATCTCCAACATAATCATTCATCCTCCATGATGAGTTCAAACAACGAACGGATCTCTTCCTCTTTCATTCCGCAGCGCCTTCCCTTCTGAATTGCTGCTTCCAGATCCGCCTCAACCTCTTTCCTGCGCTCTTCTTCCATCAGCTGTGTATTCGAAGCCGCTACATATGTTCCTTTTCCATGAACTGTGACTGTCATGCCCTCTGCTTCCAGATTGTCATATGCTTTCTTCACAGTAAGTGCACTGATCTTCAGTTCCTTTGCCATTGTTCTCACGGACGGCAATATATCATTTTCTTTTAACTCTCCGGAGATGATCTGCGCCTTGATCTGCTCCATGATCTGCTCATAAATTGGTACCATCGATGTATTATTGATTATAATCTTCATATGTTTCCTCCTGTTGTAAACAGTATATAACAGTATAATACTGTTGTCAACTGTTATATACTGTTTTGCAGTAGTTGACTGCTGGGATATATTTTTTAACACGAAAAAAAGCACCTCTCAGATCAAAAAACTCTAAGAAGTGCTTTTGTTGTCATGTATATCAATAATTTAATTTTAGTACAGCTTTGCACCTGCCGGGATTTTGTCATCTACCATCAGAAGGTATGGGAAGTCTTAGACACTTACTTTTCATGATCATTAATTTTTATTTGTTACGCAAAATGAATTGACTTTATAGACCGATTAGTCTATTTTGTAAATAACTGCAACAAAATATTCTTGGAGGGATATATGACAAAAGCTCTCACTAATTATGATAAAACAAAAATTTCTACAGCACATGTTTTCCTGCAATATGATCAGGCTACAATGATACATAAATATTCATTAGATTACAATTCTGACTGGTTATATATCACTTTTATCAACCGTACCTATCGTATTAACCGAAAAACGGGAAATGTTCAGTGGTCAGATAATGATTTTGAAACAGTTCATGAAGCCAATCATAATGAAGCAATGACTATTTATGATGTTTTATGTTATTCAAAGGATAGCTGCCATCTGTCACATGAATTTGTAAATATAAACAGCCTTTCCTCTGTCCGAACAGGAAATCTCTCACCGAACAGAGGATTTTTTCAGAATACCGCTGACTTTTTTAACGGAAAAACCGTTGAATTGCGTAATGCCTGTATATCACTTTCCGGAAGGGAACTGGAAAAAGGAGATGTTGCTTTTAAATTAAATCTTTTTCCTTTTTTGCCGATTATCATTCGTTTCTGGGAGGCTGATGACGAGTTCCCGGCAAGTCTTCAGATTCTTGCGGATAGGAATACTTTAGATTACATGCATTATGAAACGCTTATGTTTGCACTTACACATCTGTTTTCCAGACTGAAGGAAGAAATGCGAATTGAAAAAGGGTGAAGAATCCAGACAACGCCTGATCGAGTGTGCTGCTGAATTTTTTTGGAAAAATGGGTATTCTGCTACTGGAATCAGCGAAATTCTCAAACAAACAGACCTTCCAAAAGGATCTTTTTATTTTTATTTCAAAAGCAAGGATGACCTGGCAACAGCGGTAACGGAATACTATCAACAAATCTTGCTGGAACAATTTCAAAATAGTTCTCAGGGAAATGACTGGGAAAGTTTTATTGAAGAAATCTTTGATTTTTTATCTGAAAGGACAAATGGACAAACATTTGCAGGCTGCCCGTATGCGGTGATGGGCATGGAAACAGCACTTGGCAAGCCTGCAGTTGCATCTGTATTTATGGAAGGACTGAAAAAATTTGAGCAGATTTTTCAGGAAGTATTGTTATACTCCGGATTGTCTCCAGATCATGCAAAAAATCTTTCTCAGCGCATGCTTTCTATCTATCAGGGATATTTTCTTCTTGGACGAATCAGCGACAATACTTCTTATTTGAAAAATGCAAGAAAAAACGTATAAAGACTCTTTCACATGCTTTGTTCGTCCTTTTCAAATATCAGAATCTTCTGCGTAACCTTTTTTGCAATCGGTAATAACGCCAAAAGTCTGTATGCAGATGAAAATAACTCCATGCCACGAAGAATATTATCATCTTTTATTTTATGATACCCTGTTGTCATATTCCCAAGGTCTTCAAAATGATCTGCACCAAAGACAAATTTTGAGCCTGTTTGCTGTATGGATTTTTCTATTCCTTCTTTCTTTATCCATGCCTTTGCCAGACATTCCATAAGAATACAGGCATTATCAAAGTTGTCCTTTATTATTTTTAATATCTTACCGTTTTCTTCTGCTGTCAGATACATTGATAATCCTTCAATGATAAAAAGCATTTTCCCCCGCACTTTTACTTCTTTTGACCATGCAGGGTCAAGTGCAGAAATTCCTATCGTAGAAACACGTCCTGATTCCTCGAAAATCTGATTGCGAATTGCTATCGTTTCTGGCAGGTCCAGATTGTACCAGGTGATTTTACCATTATCCATACGATAAAATCTCGTATCCAGACCACAGGCAATATTAACCACCGTACAATCAGGATTTTTCTCTATAAAATTCTTTACTAATTCATCAAAAACTACCGTTCTGGCAATTACCCCTTTCCCCATCGTAGAATCCCTAGCCGCTGTAGAAAAATCATAATCAATTTTGTCGACTAATTCTACCGCCTTTGCATCATAGAATTTATTATGTTTACTTTTGGAATATTGGGCTCTGGCATAAAAGCTCTGGAGCATTGTCTCAGCACTGCCACTGATAGTAGGTTTTATTCTTTCACTCATACATTTACCTTTTTTGCAATATAATTAGTTTCGACTAACTCGATTGTAACACATTTTATGAAAATAAACAATTCAAATTGACGTGTCTTGGAAACAGGCCCCATAAACTTTCTCCCCATAAACTTCTTAAACTGAAATTTAGCAATTTCTAATTTTTTTGACGTTTCGGTTCATTAAATGCCTGCCAAAGTGTTTATATAAAAATGCTTTTATCGCAGACATTTCTTGATGGTGTACTTTTAGCAAGTCATCAGGCGAATCATAGACTCCAAAATCTTGATTAATTCCTTCACTCTGAATATATGTATTATTTCTATCAAAATCTATAATTGGATTTTTGAAGTCTTTTACGGCTACACCGTAACCACAAAATGCACCTTTACAATCACTATTTTTTTCTGTAATTTTTGTAAATACTTTTTATCAAGAATAAACGCCTCTAACTCATACCATCTATCCTCAAAGTAAACTTCAACCCAACTATGAAATACATTTTGTGGTGCATTTTTATAGACAACCCCTGTCATTGCTCCCTTTTGTAATTTTTTATCAATGGTGAATCCATGTACCCTGCAAGGAATATTGCATGCCCTTAGTATTGCCATAAACAATGTTCCTTTTGTATTACATTGTCCATAACCATCTGCCAAAACCTTTGATGCAGGAACATTATCATCAATATTATATCCAAACAATATTTCATCCCTAACAAAATCATAAATCGATTTTAAGCGTTCAAATTCATTTATATTTTTCCATCTTCTTTCCCGAATTAACTGCTGTATGTTTTCGTTGGAATAATCTAACATTTTTGTTTCTTTTAAATATTTGTCCATAATGCACCTTCACAACTTCCGATTGAGATTTCACCTGTTTTAAGAGATTTAATAACTGTTATATTTTGTTATTAAATTCTCCGCAAACCATTGAAAACACTGGATTTGTCGCAGGTGAGCTTTCCCTTATTTTTTCCCTTGTGTTATATCGTCCCATCAGTGTTTATGAACTCTGATAAGGGCAAAAAAATTATATAAAACAGTATAACATAAAATAAAAGTGACATGGTGGACTGATTGAAATGCTTCTTAATTTTTGCTACTAATGATTGATTAAATGATAAGGAGATGGGATACGATGAGAACAATATTTGCAGAATACAATCCACAACGAAACAGCATTGACATTTATACAAATGTTGGCTATATGCTTCGCATTGACTGCTGGGAAGCCGAAAAGGCTTTAAAAACCACACCCGGATCAGACTGTGCATTGACTTCACTTGCAGTCGATGAACCACTTGAATATGCGAGATTATATCTTGAGGGCAATTTACAGATATGGGTAGATACAGAAGATTCATTAGAGTTATAAAATGCAAGCAGCCTGTATGCTTCATTACACACAGGCTGCTTAATCAAATTTATTATAATTGATGAAAAATCGGTTGCATTTTGTCAAAAGTACAAAACTTTTTGAAACCAAGTGCTTTTAATTCCTGTTATGATACTGAGGATATCCCAGCAATACTTGCTATCCCTGATACCTTATTCTTTCTACCAGCGTTTCCTTTTTCAGATTACTGCTTAAAACGCAGGAAAGCACAATCTGCAAAAGACCGACCAGCAAAATCATAGCAAGAATTGGTGTAATCGGAACATGATAGACATTCATTCCAAATATTCCATTATGTTTTGCATAGGAAAAAAGTGCATAGCCGAGCGGCAGACCAATGATCAAAGCTACGCATATGGTGCCAACCGTAAAAATCAGTCCCTGTAACTGCAGACATAAATTTAATTGTTTATTTGTCATACCCACAGCCTGTAATACACCATATTCCTGCTTTTTTGTCGTAATATTCATAATCATGGTGTTTGCCATATTCATAAAACCGATGAGTCCTACAACCGCCATAAACAGATAACAGCCAAGCTTCATCATGCGGGCTGCGACTTCTGCATATTGTAACTGCGCATGATAGGTATCCATTTTTATATGCGAAGTATTAGAAATCAAAGTATTCAGACTTTGTTCTACAGATGCCACATCTTTTTTATCACAGTCCACCCACAGATAGCCATAGGCTGTTCCTCTCGGATTCATGGAACGGTATACACCTTCCGGAATGACAAGATAAGTGTCCGCACTTGCAAAGGATCCTGCAATCTTTCCCTGATAGGTATAGGTTCCACTTCCATTCTCAAAGTCAAATGCAATGGATTCACCCGGAGCATATCCATCTTGTTCCATCCACGTTGACCAGCCAAAGAAAATATCACCATTCTTTACCGCCTGATCATAGTCCATAGAGCCAATATCCCCGTCCTGGCGCATAAAATCAAAATCATTTTTACTCACGATATCAGCCGGAAATCTTGTTCCGTTCAGATTTACAGAGACAATCTCTCTCGTCATGACATCTGTCACTCCTGGAATGCTTTTGATTTCTTCAATCAGCGAATCATTCAATGGATTATCCGTCAGAATCGTATCCAGATTATTCTCCGGATATTTTTCATCATACTCATCAGAATAGTCAAGCTGCAGTTCAAATTGTCCATGATTTATGTAACGACGTGCTTCATGCTCCGTGTCAATATTTCCCACATAATTAGAGATAATCACAAACAATGCGCAGGAAAGCCCCAGTGTGAGGATGGTACCAATGGTTCTTTTTGGATTACCCGTTATATTTGCCATTGCCATAGAAAACACGGTAACATTTTTTCTGCCATTTCGTTTTCCTTTTTTTTGTGTTTCTGCATTTTCTAAATACCGTGTTGCCTCGATAGGTGAAATCCGTGAAACAATTTTCATTGGTTTACGCAGTGCCAAAGCAACGGTAAGAAATGATACGAAAATACAGAGAAGCATAACAGGCAGGGAAAACAGAGGCACCTGCTGATTTTGAACTCCCATAGAGTCAGTTCCGGTTGATACAAGATTCCCCTGTTCTACCAGCCAGTTAAAACCGCATTTTGCAATCAGAAAGCCAAAAAGCAATCCAACCGGTATTGAAAAAATTGTCAAAAAAATGCCCTCTCTAAAGATCAGTTGTTTCATCTGCTTTTTTGTCGCTCCCAGAGCCTTGATTTTTCCATACTCCTGTATCTTGTTGGCAATACCGACCTGAAAAATATTATAAATGACCACAACAGAGAAAAGTACAATTGCAAGAATCAAAACCCCGCATACCGCAATCGTTTCATAACTCGGCTGCAAGACCCATTGCAAATAGAGATCATTGACTATAACGTTTTTTTCTTCGATCCCACAAGCTGCTGCAATCTGCTTTATAACCGAATCAATATTATTCATAGATACATTTGCAGAATCATTTAAAGTAAAATAAATATTATACTGCCTGTCATTCTCTGCGACGTGCTCATCATAAAACTCCTGTGACCCGAAAGCAACATAAGATGCCTCGATGGTATACTCATCCCGATCATATAGGATTCCGCTAACAACAAATTCTTCCGGCTTATATTCTGACTGCATCCCTGCGCGGTAATCCAGTGTAACCGTATCTCCGATCTTTACATCACCATACCCCATTGCACGAAAAAATGCTCTTCCTGCGGCAATTTCCTGCATTTTTTCCGGATACTTTCCTTCCTTCAACTCATATTCTTTATTATAAGGAAGCATTTTTCTTGCAGTCTCATCCATGCAGACAAACCCGCCTTTTTCATTGCCTTTTATGATACCTTCGGTGCACATAGTGCCTGTAGCATCTATTTCCGCACGGCGGTTTACTTCTTTTAACTGCGATCCGTCTGCGGAAACAAACAGACCATAATTGCTTCCATATGATCCTGCCGCCTGACTTTTCTGTAAATGAATTACCCCATTTCCCACAGTACTGATGATAACAAGCAGCATCGTGGCCAGACAGATTGCCATCATGATCAGTATACTTCTTGTCCTGTTCCTTTTGTCATTGCTATATGCAATCCTGCTTATTGTCTTCATCTGAAATCCACCACCTGTCCGTCCTCAATCACCAGAATACGGTCAGCGACCTGTGCAATTTCGTCATCATGGGTAATCATTACAATTGTCTGTCCATATTTTTTTGCTGTCATCTTAAGCAGAGCGATTACCTCATCACTGGTCTTAGAATCAAGATTGCCTGTCGGCTCATCCGCAAATATAATTTCCGGACGATTCACCAGTGCTCTTGCAATTGCTACTCTCTGCTGCTGTCCTCCGGATAACTGATTTGGCAGATTATAAATCCGGTTTTCAATCCCCAGAGTTGCAATAATATCATTTACATACGCTTCATCCACTTTTCTTCCATCCAGCCCCAGTGGCAGTACAATATTTTCCCAGACATTAACAGATGAAACCAGATTAAATGCCTGAAAAACAAATCCGATTTTTCTTCTGCGGAAAACAGCAAGGGCATCTTCCTTCATCCTGTATAAATCTTTCCCCGCTAAAGTAACTCTGCCTTTTGTCGGGGTATCAAGCCCTCCAAGCATATGAAGTAATGTACTTTTACCGGAACCTGACTTTCCAACAATTGCGACAAATTCTCCCTGCTCAATCTGAATGTCCACCTGATTTACCGCTTTGACCTGATTCTCACCTGCACCATAAAACTTACAAAGCTGCCTGGTTTCTAATATCACACTCATGTGTTGCCTCCTTTTCAATTCTGTAAAGCGTACCTTTTCAGCACACTTTCTTTGCCTGTTTATATATCATTTTTCAACCTACATGCTGATTGTAGCAATATAATCTTTCATTTCACTTTCAAAAATTGGGCAGAAATCTTACAGAATTGTAAGATTTCTGCCCAATTAAAATTTAACCAACATATGGTAATTGAATCACAAACGTGCTTCCTTTTTTCTTTTTGCCGGAGATTACCGTGATCATACCTCCGTGTTTTTCGATAATTTCTCTCGATAAAAAAAGTCCGATTCCCGTGCCACTCTCTTCCCTGACCTCCCTGGAACCTCCTCTGTAAAATCGTTGAAAAATTTTGTGATACTCATTCTGCGGAATACCGATTCCCTGATCCTCAATTTCCATTCTTACAAGATCGTTTCTTTTTTGTAACCGGATAAATATTTTTGAACCACCCGGACTGTACTTGACCGCATTATCCAGAACGTTGATAAAAGCTTCACCAAGCCACCTTTTATCCTGCACAACCATGCATGTTTCCAGCTCTTTTGCATAGTCAAAAACGAATTCAATTTCTTTCTCATCCGCTTTTGGATAAGTACGGTTCACAGCAGATATGACAGTATCCATAAGCGGAAGTTTTTTCTTATTAATCTGAATCAGTCCGGTTTCCATCTTGGATATTTCAAGAAGCGACTGCAATAATGTCTCCAGTCCATCCAGAGCACTCCGACAACGAATACGAAACTCCTCCTGTTCTGTGGCACTTAAGTCATTCTGCATCAGCACACTAAAACATGTATCCAAAGCTGCAACCGGTGTCTTTAACTGGTGAGAGATATCAGAAACCATTTCTTTCGTGCTCTCTTTTTCTTCCCGTGCTTCTTCCTTTAGCAACTGAATATGATGTCCGATTGCTTCAAGCTGGTCATTCAATTTTTCCAGTTCAGCGAGATTTTCCGTTTTCAGTAAATCATCAAATTTATTTTCACGGAATCTGATCAGAATTTCTTCTAACTGGTCTAAAATTTTCTGATGACACGCATCTTCTGTCTTCTTCCAATAAAATAAAATAATCAAAAGAAGCACGCATATCACAGTGCTTACAGCACCGGTCACCATAACCTGATGCCGGAATTGCGAATAAAACACATTCCCTTTATTTCCCCAGTATCCATATTGCTCCAATAATCGCCTTCCCTGTTCGTTGGTTTCAATATCCTTATCCTTAAGCAATTCCGAAACAGCATCCAGCCCGGAAAATTTTTCCTTTGCTGCAATTTCTGTCATAAGATTCATTTTATATTTATAATCTTCATAAAACACATACGTGGTAAAGCAATTTAATATTGCAAACAATAATATGACAGGTAATACCAAGGAGAGCACTACTGTAATCTTCTTGCGATATCTCTTTGTCACTGCCTTACCTCCTGATTCCATATATACCCAAGACCTCTGATATTCTTTATATAGACCGGTGCAGCCGGATTGTCTTCGATTTTCTCACGGAGTCTTCTGATATTGACAGCGATTGTATTTTCATCCACAAAATCCCCTTCCAGATCAAACACATTTTCCAATATTTGTGTTTTTGAAAGAATCTGTTTCGGATTCTGAAGAAAAAAAGTCAGCATTTTCAACTCCGTTTTTGTCAGACTGATTTCACGACTCTTTATCAGGACTTTCATTTCTCCTGCAATAAATACGATATCTCCCGAAATCATCTTTCCGGCTTCCGTTTTCTCCTGTCTGCGGCGGAAATGTGCTTCTATTTTCAAAAGAAGTACCGAAAGACTAAACGGCTTTGTAATATAATCATCTGCCCCTGCTTCATATCCCATGACCTGATCCATCTCCTGATCTAGTGCTGTAAGACAAATAATATATGTATTATAATTGCATCTCATCCACCTTACAAATTCCAGTCCATTCCCATCCGGAAGATTCACATCACAAATGGTAACATCCACATTATTATCACTTGCAATTCTTTTCGCTTTTTTCATTGATTCTGCTGAAAAAACCTCATATCCGGATTTTTTCAGTGAGAATGTAATTCCACGATTTAAATTTTCATCATCTTCAACCACGAGTATACCTGGCATAGCATATGCACCTCTCTTTATTAACTATATATATTTAATATCAGAGTACTGCTTCTTCAATTCTCTCATCGTTTGTATCTCCAAAAGATAAAACAATGGAACTATCGTCAGCGCTGTTATCCTCTGAAAGGAGTCGTCAAATATGCTTTTGCTTTTTCAATGCCGGAAGTGTGGCAAGTTCTTCTGTCGGAGTAAGCATTATACAGCGTCTGTTTCCAATATATGCTGTGTGAAAATCATAACTCCTTGCAATATAAACAGGCAAAGAATCCTGATGATTCACTGCTTCATATTTTATAGAAATTCCGAATACGCTTGTAAGGATATTTCTTATTCCCCTTTTAACTTAATTCCTTTCATTTTAACATACTTCCATATAATGTACAAATTGATTTCATAATTGTATGCCATGAAATATCAGCAGCGTAAGAATAATTTTTTTGATATGTTTTCCATAAATTTTCCATAACAGAACTTATTTCTATTTCATCAAATATTTCTCTTCTATCCCCAGAGTTTATCTGCTCCAATGTTCCACGTTTTCTTGCAGTTGCCACAAGTGCATTCCATAAAACTTGCTTTTTGAGTTGTTCTCCATGCAACTTTTGTAAAATATAAATATCATAAAAATCTCTCATTCGTGTATTTGTAACGTTTCGGCTAATAACAGTTTCCAGTTTTTCAGCCAATACCGTTTCCAGATTATATGCCTATACCTCGATTGTGCGATCTTCAAGCATAAGATTAAATTTGTACTTGATTTCTCTTGGTGTGATTACATCCTCCACACTGACATTAGTGCCTTTTATGGTAGCTAATAGAATTGTATACTGTTTCAGCTAATTAATGTTTGCAGATTTCAGAGAGATTGTTTCTTTTCCCGCCTTTTCTCTGATTTACATCCCCAAATAAGGGGTGACAACAGAGCGGAACCCAAATGTTAACTGGACTCTTGAAAGACCATGTTTGCAAACCAGTGATTTTGATTAGCTGTCAGCTAACAAAAATCGGATTGTGTTAGCTGGAAATGGAGCATTTTGAATGGAATTTCATGTCACGAACGTGATTAGAAAATAAGAAAAGCGTTCGTTGTCAGCTAATCCAGCTAACATTTTCGAACGCTTTGAAGCCCGTCCATAAGAGGATTTGAACCTCCGACCCCTCGCTTAGGAGAGCTCCAACCTATTGTCACTCTCTGTCAATCTGAGGTAAGGTAAACCCATATGGGACACTATTAAAAACTGTTTCCGATTCAATTTGAGTTATTCTGAATACCCCCTCTGTCAAGCTCTGTAAAGCTCTGAAAGTTAGCTGATTGTTTGCTCCAGCTAATAATTGGGGAATGCCTTGATATTACCATCGACATCTGTTATATGACCACCATGCTTCGTACGTTCGATCATGGTAAACAGTATTCAATTAAACTTCCTATCGAAAGCACAAGATATTTTCTTGTCTATAAATAATATAACGCATACGAGACGGTTTGTCCATGCGTTTTTGACTGGCAAATTTTATATTTTATTACGATATTTTTTTCAAAATCTTTTTCGCATTTGTCTTTGAAAAATCACTTAACCGATAAGATCGGACTCTTGTCTTTACAATGATTGGAATTAACAAACCATTATTTACCAGCTTTGCACATCGATTAATAATCGTTTTGTTAGTTACACCTAGCATTTTGCTGACTTCAATTGGTGTAAACTCATATAATCGCTTTTTTAACAGAAATGCTAAGAATTCTTTTTCTTTTGCATTTAAATAAGATAGACTTCCATCTAACTCGTCGTTTTCGGATGTTTTTGATAATTCATATACCTTTTTAGAATACAATTCCATCATCCGCAAAAAATAATTGATCCAAATTTCCGGATGAGGAGGGTTTTCTCTTCCTGAATAATATAACGCCGGTAACCCCATTTGCAGTGATGCATAATACTCATCTGGATCATAGGCAAAATATTCTTCCAGAGAACCTATTCCATTAAAACCATATCCATAATAATCAAGAATATAGCCTGACATTAATCTGGCGGTTCTTCCATTTCCATCTTCAAAAGGATGAATGGTAACCAATTGATAATGAACTACAGCAGCAATAATCAGCGGATGATCATCTGTAGTATTTACATATTCAACAAGTTCATCCAACAAGTCTGGAATATCAATATACTCTGGTGGAATATATTCCGCTGCGCCTGTTTCGGAATCATATACTGCGAATAACATTCCAGGTGGCATAGGGCCTCTTAAGCCTATCTTTTCTTTTGACGCACCTTTTTCAACCATTGCCTGCACTTCTAAAATCATTTCTTTTGAAAAAGCTTCTTTCTTTTTCAGTTTTTCTTCTAAAAAATTTAAAGCCAAAAAGTAATTACGAACTTCCTGTTCTGGCTTTAAAAAATGTTTGTGAGGATCACTATCAATAGCCTCATTTGCCTGTTTTTCAGTTAATGGATTTCCTTCAATCTTATTAGAAGCATAGGAACTTTTTTTCTTAGAGTTTTTTCTAAGTCTGTTTTTTATAACAGGTGGCATTTCTATCGTACTAAGAGAAAAACGCTTTTCGTCTATTTCCGATATTTTTTTTAAAATTTCATTTGTTAACGTAACCTTAATCACATGATCCACCTCCATTTCATCCATATATTATATCGTTTTATGAATTGTTTTTCCACTAAAATTACACTATTTTTTCACTATTTTTCATTACTTCATTGTCTTCGCCAGCGAATTGAGTAATGCCCGCATCTCTGGATTTGCCAACACTTTTGCCAAAAGTTCAGGATCGACTTCATCAGCAACAGTTGCATTATTATTTTCCTGCTGTACATGCATCTGTGGATCCAGATTCTTCTTCTCATAAAATGCTTCTTCAAAAAGCTCTGCATTTTTCCTTCGGTCATCATCCAGGATATGAGAGTACACATCCGTAACCATATTGACCTGAGCATGACCGGAATCACCCTGTACCGCTTTGATGTCTCCACCATTCAATTTCAGCTTATAAGTAACACTGCTATGACGGAAACTGTGAAATACAACCGGTGGGAGATTATAATCCTCGATCAGTTTCTTTAAAGGACCACGGATTGCTCCATCTCCGAGAGGAAGCCCAAAGGTACTTGCCATAACCAGGTTATAGTCCATATATTCATCACCAAGAATTTCTTTCATTTCATCTTGCTCAGCTTTCCAGTCTACCAGCATATTAGCAACACTCTTCGGTAAGAATATTTTACGCACACTGCTTTCTGTCTTCGGTGTTTTCAGAATACGGACCGTAGAATTCTTCTTATGATTTGTCGAAAATACCAACAACACATCTTTTCCATCCAATGCATTTAAAGATTCTTTTCTTATACGCTGTGATTCTTTGTTGATGAAGACATATGCACGGTTTTCTTCAATTGCCTCATGAGAAATATCTACACAATCCCAGGTAAGACCAAGCAGCTCACCAAGTCGCAGAGAACATGAGAAAGATAGATTAATTGCGAGCTTTAATCGTTCATCTTCACAGACACTGAGCGCATACATCAATGTATCCGCTGTCCAGATGTCTCTTTTTTGTGATTTATGTTTTGGTACAGTCGCATGGGTGCAAGGATTCTTCTCCATCAACTCCCATTTCACTGCCTGTTCGAAACAGTTCCTGAGCAGCTTATTAACATCCCTGACCGTACTGGACGATACAAATTCATTTCGACTGGTTTTATTTAATGGATTGATAACTGCACGTCTCTTCAAAAGACTCTGATAATATCTTTCGATGAATCGGGTATTGATCTCTGAAAGTTTCGTATCACCAATAATTGGAAGAATATAGTTATTGATAAGAGAGACATTTCCTTCATATGTAGAAAGCGCCCAGTTTTCTTTTCCATAAAGTGCAACATACTCTGTAATAAGCTCATCCAGTGTTTTGCATTTACGAACGACAAATGATCCCATCTCTTTTTTATATTCAATTTCTTTTTTTCTTCTCTTTGCTTCGGCTTTCGTTTCATAGGTTTCCCATTTCTGTTTCCTCTCACCTTTTTCATTCGTATAAGAATAGATTACATTAAATTTTCCGTTTCGTTCTCTTATTGATGCCATATTATTGCATGCTCCTTTCCAAATCTCTTTGTTCCATCCAGTCCTCAAATTCATCCCGAAGTATCCTAACTCGACTGCCAACTTTTATTACTGTGAACTTTCCTTTATCTGCCCACTTGTTGATCATGCTTCTGCTGACCTTTGCCAGATAGGAGGCTTCATCAAAAGTAAGATACTTTATATTTCCATTGCTTCCTCGTATTCCGGTTTGTGATAATTTCTTCCGCCGGAAATTAGCCAGGGCAATATTTTGTTCCTGTGCAAGTTCTTCATAATCATTCGATGGATCCAGCTTATACCGATCCTGACCTTTCAGGAATTTTTGAAAACTCTCTTTTGTGATCCTTTTCTTTTCTGCAATCACAATGAATTCAAAAAAATGACTATACTTCGGATTATCAAGAATTGTATATACTGAGCTTCTGGTTGTTCCTAGCAGCTGTGCCATCTCTGGCATCGTAATAGTTGCATCTTCCAGAAGAGCGTCCTTTTCTCTGTCTTCCTTTGTCCGATACCGGGACTGGCTTTTATACCAATTCTGAAAAGATTCTTTTGGTATACGTTTCCAGTAATCGACAATAACAGCTTCCATTTGATTTTTCTTGAGTAAATCATAAACAAGATATTCATCAACACCCAACAGATCCTCGACTTCCTTAACAGAATAGGACCAGGATTTCAATTCTTTCCCCGGTTCTTCTCCGGTAACTTTATAGTATTTAATCTGATTGGCGTACCATTTTTCAAAGCTGGCAATATTGATTCGTATCTTTCCGGCAATCTCTTTTGATTCAAAAACATTTTTATGCACCAGCCAGTATCGATCTGTCTTTTTTAATCCCAGTAGCTTTCCCATTTCCGGCACGGTCATCCAGGTCCTCTTTTGTGTTGGACGCCGTTTATAAGGACTTTCTTCTGATATCTTCGAAATGATTTCTTCAACATCGTCCGTTTCCGGAACTTCTTTTTGTTTCATAATTGCTGTTGCCATTTATTCTTCACTTCCTGTCTTTTTTAGTGTTAGTGTTTTTTCTTATATCATATCTCAAATCCAGATAAAAATTTAGGATGTCGATTGCAGACAAAATCTGCCTGATCAACACCCTGTTTTTTACTGTTCCAAGTTATCGAGCCAGTCATCGAAACTCTTCTTAGAGATGCGATACTTTCCGCCATCCAACTGGATCCACCGGAATTCCTTTTTCTTTAAAAGGTTATAAATAGTAGGTCTGCTGACTCCTAAGATTTCCTGTAACTCTTGAACTGTATAACATCTTTTTTCTGACATTTCTTTATCCTCTTTTCTTTGAAATATGAAAGAAAAATTATCCCTTCATATAACGAAACGCTCAGAGCATGTTTTACAGTGGTCAAAAGCAAATTTTTTTACTTTTTTCTTACGAGTTTTCTTTAATGCAACTCGTAACATTAGATTTTTACATTTTTCATGAAATTAAGTAAAGAAAAAGAGCATATGGAATTGAATCCATACACTCTATGATTACTGGAACTTTATTTCATTTTTAAATTCAACAAACTAGAATTTAACTCTCCCATCTTGCAATTCTGATTCCCCAAACTCGAAATTCACCATATACAAATGCATCGCCGTTTGTCAGATGATATGTTTGTGAAAATCCTAAACTTCCATAATCAGCAATTTCATCCGCAGTTTGTGTGCTTCCAAGTGTTATAAGCGGACATTTTCCTGGGTCAGTGCTTCCAATCAAACGAAATCCCTCAATAGCAACAAAAATCCCCCAACAAATAAGAATACCTAAAACTGCTTTTAAAATTTTCTTTTTCATATTCACCACCCCACAAATACCGATTTTTCGTTCTCTGCGACTTCCCAATAAACGGGAAGTTGGTTACTTCTTGTAATTCATTTTCTTACTTAATACCCCAAACAAAGCCAATAAAAATATTCCAATTCCAAGCAATACGCCAGCCACTTTCATTAATTCATTGTTTGTATACTCTGTATCCGGAAGAATCCCATACTTGTAATAAGAATAACTAACATGGTCTGTGGTATATGCAGCTATGGAATCTCCTACATTATATTCCGAATATACAAATCCCGGTACTTGCATTCGCTTGTGATAATCATTCACTTTTCCATTGTTGTAGTAGAAGAAATAATTCCGAGATATCGTATCAGCCGAAGCAGCTTCAGCCCTTTTACCTGTAATCACAATATCCTCCATATAGTAATCTTCTCCCAGTACCATCTCTTCCATTTGTGTATTAAATGCTTTAGATGTCAAAAGTATATTTATCCAGACTGTAATGAAAGCTATACTTAAAATAATGAAACAAATCCAAAACAAAATTTTCTTTTGATTTCCAGTTAATATTTCTTTTGGTTCTTGGTGCTTAACCAATTTATTACTCATTCCATAATACCTCTAAAGTACTTTTTTCTTCTTCCTTCCCTTCGTCCAAGAAGTGTATCTCACTCAAAGAACTCGGTCAATCCCGATTTGTTACTCACATGATATCATATTTTTTCTTCAATTGCATTTTCATTGAAAAAATCATTAAAACTTCCAATGTTTAATATAAATAAAGCAATATAGTTGCATCCCTACTCGTATTAAGAGCTGAAAAATAAATATAAATCCTATATTAATGAAGAAGGAATGGAAGAAAAAAGCATCTTTTGAATATAGAATACCTAATATATTTTGTACATTCAAATTATTTATTGGAAACAAATACAAAATTTTGTTACCTACCCCTGTTTTTATCATTTGCACCAGCAATAATGGTAATATATATACCCCTAATGAAACAGCTAATACTGACATAGATGAATGCATAAGAGCTGATATTAACAATGTTACACTCTCAACAAATCCAATACCAACTAATTGCATGACAAGAATTAAAAAGTATATTTGAATATGGTTATATTGCAAAGGGAAGTCAAATAATCCCAACGACAAATTTGTTTGTATGTCTGAATTCCATCCGCTCATATCATACATTGTAGAGAAAACACCTATGTTGACCAATTGAAAAATAATAAATAAACTCACTGTAATAATACTTGTCGCAATCAATTTAGCAAATATCATTTTGTTTCTTCCATATTTTGTAACTAACAGAATCTGATTGATATTTTTAGAATTATCATCTGAAAACACTATGGAAGATACCAATATTGTAATTATGGACAAAAGAGCATATATATATCCAAGTACTCGATATAAGTCTGTCCATGGAACATAATTTCCTAATGTCAAAGGAGTATCAAATTTTTTAAATCCAACCTCGTCCAATGAATATAAATCCACGTCTTCTATTGTTAATCTTTGGCCTTTATTAACCTGTTCAATCATTTCTGAATAAACATTTTCGGCATCTTTTGAAAAAAAAGTATCTCCCATTTCCCAATAAAATGGATAAAAAGGCTTATTAACAACTTTTTGCTCTTCATTCTCTTGGAAATTATTCATAGAATCAGACAGAATCATTTTAACTTTTTCATCTGTAAACTCTCCAGAATATTTTTCATCTATTATTACATCGAGGCTCTTTTCAAACCCCTTTTTCTTATTACTCGCTTCACTCATTGATAGCTGTGAATAGTGATACCCAACAAAAAAAATCCCCAGAAGGACTAAGCATCCTACAACAATCCCACCAAATACAGTTCGGTTTCTCAATATTTTCCCAAGTTCAAACTTAATTAGCGATGTCATACTCTCATTCCCCCTCTCTAAAATAAAACAAATACAAATCTTCTAAAACCGGATCAACTTGTTTCGCATTTGCAAAAGGTTTTTCCCTTGAAATAAGTCGAAGAACAACTCCGTCTTCTCCATATTTACGATTACTTACTGTATATACTTGCTCAATTCGATTTACTTCTTTTTCTGGAACCAGGCATTCCCATACACACTTGTTAATATCTTTCAACAAATATCTTATTGTGCCTGTATTTTCAATTCTACCTTTTTTTAGAATAATGATTTCATCTGCTATATATTCTATATCTGATACAATATGTGTAGACAATAATACTATTTTTTCTGATGCAAACGAACTTATCAGTTTTCTAAATTTAACTCGCTCTTTGGGATCGAGCCCTACCGTAGGTTCATCTAATATTAAAATTTCCGGATTATTAATCATTGCTTGAGCGATACCTAGTCTCTGTTTCATTCCGCCAGAATACTTTCTGATTTTTTTATTTTTCACATCATCTAAGCCAACCTGAATCAATAAATCTAAACATCTCTTTTTTGCTATTTTCCCATTTAAGCCTTTCAATGAAGCGATATACATCATAAAATTTAATCCTGTAAAATCAGGATAGTATCGAAAATCTTGTGGTAAGAATCCAAGAATCGAGCGATAATATTCTGCTTGCAGAGCAATATCTTTATGGTCATATTGTATATTTCCACAATTTGCTCTCATCAGTCCACAAATAATACGAAATAAAGTTGTTTTACCCGCCCCATTAGCACCTAATATTCCGTAAATTCCAGGAGTAAATCGATACGACACATCATCAAGCACAGTTACATTCCCATATTGTTTTGTTATATTATTAATAGTTAATTCCATACTGAAGCTACCTCCCATTTGATTATTTTAGTTTGAGAATATAAGATAATCCCTAATATTGTCGTTGTAATGAAATATGCTATTCCCCAATAAAGCATTCGGATTTCATATATTTTAAAGATATTTGCAATTAAAATAACTGCGACACAAATACTTCCCGATATACACCATAGGAAATAATTATGTAATTGCTTTCTCCATATAGTTATAAGCGAAAATAAAATAATGCAAACAATATTGTATGGAACAAGTACATAGACTAATATCTGATACAAAGGCAAAGATACTATAGATTTAGTCATAAGAGAAAGCAAAATAACAATTACCATATCAATAATGCCAAAAATCAATAATTTCATCATAATATGTTGTCGCAAATCATATTTGAATGTCTGTTCCAATTCCCACATTCCTGTAGTAAAACTTTTGAATAATTCATCTAAAAAAAATAAAGCTGAAATGAATATTACACCTGTAATGCATAACATTATTTCACTTATCGGCTGTAAATTTTTAAAATTTAATGCCATAGTTATCCCTGATAGAAAGATGAATAATTGAATTATCCAAGTATGAACATGTATGAAGCGAAAAGTTGACAGGAATAGCTCAAAGTAAGAATGTCGACTCATTCCAAGTCTAATCATTATTTCATATCCTAATTCGATGGTTTTTTCACGTCCTTCTATATCACCTTCTAATTTATAACCAGCCAATTTCGATATAATATCTTTTTTATCCATCATAAAATTCCTCTCTTTCTAAAACTTTTTCTAATTTTCTAAGGCCTTGATAAATACGTGACTGTACAGTAGATACCCCCACGCCAGTAATTGTCGCAATATCTTTTACCTTTAAATCGTGATAATACCGTAGTATCACAACCTCTCGTTGTATTTCAGGAAGTAAATCAAGTGCTTTTTGAACCGTTTCTTTTCTCTCATCATGTAATATTTCATCAATCAATGAAGTGTCTAAATCAGTTGTAAAATTATCTGTGAGTTCTATTTGCTCAATATGTCTTTTTTTCAAATAATTATTGCAAGTATTGACAGCCATAGTGTATAGATAATTTTGAAATTTTCCTATGAATCGGTATCTAGGTAAACTTTCTACCAATTTTAAAAAAATATCCTGTGTTAAATCAGAAGCTATATCGCAGTCTCCATAACATCTGCGAACACAATAAAAATACACACTATCATAATATTTATGTACTAAAATATCCCATGCATCAGGATCTCCCATCTTAATTTTGTTTATTATCATCCAGTCTTGTATCATATCCATCACTTTTCTCTTAATTATTCTTCTCTATATATAAACAACTAACCTTAACAAATCATTTAAAAACACAAAAACTTTTTATATTTTTTTACAATATGATAAACTATTCTTCCCCTCATGAGCAAGGGATTAGGAGTTCCCTGTGGCGGTTAGTATGCAGTAGTTCGATTATCCTGTAAGCGTGAGTTTTCCAAACTTATCGGATTCTTGGTAGTTGCCTTAGTAGCCGTTGGTCTTGTATTCAATGCGTCCGGCGTAAAAGATGTATTGTTACAGTTATTCAATAAGATTATTGGAGCATAAAATTAGTATTGCTATTGTGCGGACATTTGCATATAATAAAGATAGATGGAAATACTACTCACGAAAGGAGATGTTTTATATGGCTACAAAATCAGCAAATTTATATGCAAGGATTGAACCAGATGTCAAAGAAAAAGCAGAAAGTATCCTGTCTACACTTGGTATCCCTGCTTCCAGTGCTATCAATATGTTTTATAAACAGATTATCTTACAGAGAGGACTTCCGTTTGAAGTAAAAATACCATCTGACAGACCTGTTGATATCAGCACATTATCAGAAGCAGAGTTCAATGAAGAATTGGAGAAAGGATATGCGGATATGCAGGCTGGACGGACAAAAAATGCGAAGAAAGCATTTGCTGACATTCGCAAGGATTATGGCTTATGATATATGAAGTAGAATTATCCGAACAGGCTGACAGTGATTTGAGAGGGATTTTTGAATATATTTCTTTTGAATTACAATCGCCGGAAAATGCAAGCGGACAGCTTGACCGTCTGGAAGAACAGATATTAAGTTTGGATACGATGCCGGAGCGTTATCGAAAATATGAAAAAGAACCGTGGAAAAGTCGTGGACTTCGTGTATTACCAGTAGACAATTATGTGGTACTTTATATTCCAGACAGCGATAAAAAAGTTGTAACAATACTTAGAGTAATGTATGCCGGACGGGACATAGACAATCAGTTAAATCTCCACACAAAGCAATAAAGGATATGATTTAAAGCAGCCTTTCATTTATGATCGACTGCTTTTTTCATGCAAATTCCGGCTCATCTGACCACGCATTCCGCTAAGAGCTGATCAGTCTTTCCGGATGTAACTGAACGCGTTTCCGCTTCAGCTGATCAATAAGGTTTCAACGTGTTATAGTTCTTTCGTAGTCATCAAATGATTGCGAAAGGAGGCATAACTATGCAAGACTACAACACGATTATCGGCTCCATCCAGATGCGTTTGAATGGATGCCAGACCAGGTCCGTTATGGACCGTTACAAGATTGGCTCAGGTACATTAAATCTGATCATGAGCCGATACCATGCCAACGGAATCCCAATCGAGGAACTCCGAATGATGGCACCTAAGGAAGTTGAGAACCTTTTCTATCCGCAGAAAAATCTACAGAGGAAAGATGTCCCACTTCCAGATTTCCAGTATTACTATGACAGAATCCATGCACCAGGGAGCCGCATGAACATTTCGTTCTGTTGGCTGGATTATAAAGAAAAGAATCCTGATGGTTATGAGAAATCACAGTTTTACGAATACTTCAACCGATTCATAGCAGAAAACTATGGTGGCCAGAAGGTATCAATGGCCGTAAACCGAATCCCGGGTGAAAAGATGTATATCGACTGGGTCGGTGATCAGCCGGAACTGTTAACAGATACCGAAACGGGCGAGATCAAAAAAGTCCATATCTTTGCGACCACTCTTGGAGTCAGCAGTCTGATCTATGCAGAAGCTTTTCCAAATGAGAAGCTCCCATGTTTTATAGAAGGCTGTGCCCATGCTGTTTCATTTTATGGTGCTGTTACGAAATACTTTGTGCCCGATAACCTGCGAACTGCTGTAACCAAGCACACAAAGGATGAACTTATCCTGCAGTCTACCTTTGCAGATCTGGAAGATTTCTATGAAACTATAGTTCTTCCACCACCCGCTAGAAAGCCGAAAGGCAAGCCTACAGTTGAAAATCATGTACGTTATCTTGAAATACACCTGGTTGAGAAACTGAAAGAAAAGATATATGTATCATTTGAAGACCTAAATGCTGAAATCAAAAAAATAGTAGCAGTCCTCAATAAACGATCTTTTCAAGGCAAGGACTTCTCAAGACAGGATGCTTTCGAAAAGTATGACAAACCATGTATGAAACCACTGCCAGGCGGATGTTACACGGCTTGCGACTATAA
>NZ_QUGH01000017.1:62510-73654 GCF_003478985.1 Ruminococcus sp. AF20-12LB
CACCTGGTTGAGAAACTGAAAGAAAAGATATATGTATCATTTGAAGACCTAAATGCTGAAATCAAAAAAATAGTAGCAGTCCTCAATAAACGATCTTTTCAAGGCAAGGACTTCTCAAGACAGGATGCTTTCGAAAAGTATGACAAACCATGTATGAAACCACTGCCAGGCGGATGTTACACGGCTTGCGACTATAAAGCGGTCCTAAAAGTTCCCAACAACTACCACATCGAGTATGACGGCCACTACTACTCCGTATTGTACTCTTACTGTGGCAAGCCTGCAATCCTGAAGGCAACCGCTTCAGAGATCAGAATCTGTGATCAGTATAATCGGCTGATCTGTACACATAAGCGGTCTTATAGAGAGTTTCCGCTGTATATCACGGTAGATGAACATATGCCGCCAGAACACCTTTATTACAAAGAAGTCAATTCAAAGGATGGTAATTATTACCGCCGCTGGGCTTCTGCCATTGGTCCTGCGATGTCAGAACTGATTGACAGACTCCTTAAATCATCAAAACATGAAGAGCAGTCCTATAATGCCTGTGCAGGTATCCTGCATAAAGTAAAAACAATCCCGAAAGGTGCTGCTGAAGAAGTTGCCCGTAAATGTATAGAGATCAATTCCTGTAAATATTTTACCTTCAAGCAGATGCTGAAAAAGATGGATGTGAAGGAACTCCCCGAACATTCACCAGGAACACTGCCTAATCATGAAAATATCAGAGGAAAGGACTACTATAAGTAAGGGTGACATACTATGGCATACAGATTAAAAGACTATCTTTATAACGATAAACTCACAAAGGAACAGAACATACTCATGGATCGGCTGTATAAACTCCGTATGTCCGGTATGGCTGAAGCCTTTGAAAAGCAGCTTTTGGAACCAAACACAGGTCTCGAACTATTTGAAGTCCGCTTTGCTGATATTGTAAATCATGAATGGGATCAGCGTGAGAGTAAAAAGTTTAAACGTCTCATGAAGAAAGCGTCCCTGAAATATCCTGCAGCTGATCTTGACAGTTCAATCTATGATCCAGAACGTCAGCTGAATACACACGTCATAGAACTTCTGGCCAAGTGTGATTGGATCGATGAGCCGAATAACCTGCTGATGACCGGAGGGGCCGGTGCTGGGAAAACGCACATCGCCTGCGCCTTATGTATCACAGCAATGCATCAGAACCGTACTGTTAAATACATACGTGCGAACACACTCTTAAAGGAATCAGATCATGCCAGGCAGGAAGGTACTTACTTTGAGTATTCGAATGAAATGGCAGCTTATGATCTCATGGTGATAGATGATTTCGGCTTAATGGATCTGGACATCGAGAAATGCCGCGATTTATTTGAAATCATCGAGTCCAGAGACTGCCGCAAGGCAACTATTATTATCTCACAGATTCCAGTATCCGGATGGTATCAGCTTTTTGGGGATTCCACCTACGCAGATGCCTGCTTAAGTCGAATGACATCCAAGGCATATCGCCTTGAATTTCCTGGCAGGGATCGCAGAATAACCAATAGTAATTAATCAACCTGCTGAGCTTTGCTCAGTTTGAAGCGGAATGGCGCTCCGTTCCTCTGGAACGGATGCGCAGTTCTTGCGGAATATGCACTTTTTTCATATTCAAAATTAAAAAGAAAGGGCTGAATTACGATGGAAGAATGTAGCGTATTGATTGAAACGACCAAATCAGCAGAGGATAACACCGAATTGCTGAACTGGAACAGCAGATAGAGAAAGGACGTGATATAGATGAACGAATCCAGAGAATTAAAGAACGCCGAACAGTTGGAAGAGCTTCTGCTCCTGACCGAGGAGATACAAGAAGAACTGGAACAGAAAGACCAGCTTATCGTGGAACTGAAGACGCAGCTCAACGAATCTCTGATCTTGAACGAGAAATTAAACAAAGAGAACAGAGCCGGGAATATTCAAGCATTAAAGAACGACTTGAAGCTGGCAGACAGAGCATTGCGGAACGAGAAAGAGAAGCTGCGAAGCGCAAACGTCATGATCGGGGAATATCAAAATAAAATACGCTGTTTAACACAACAACGGGATTATGCCCGGACACATCAGAAAATCGTAGAGATACCGGTAGAAAAGCCGGTACTCTATGAAAAATGTGAATCCTGTGACCGGACAGCCTATCAGAATGAAAAAGCGAAATACGGAACACAAAAAGAGCGACTTGCCGGACAGTATAAAGCAAAAACGGTAATGTTCCAAACAACCTTGTTCCTTCTTGCATGGTATTCGCTGACAACCACTCTTTTTCAGGCAGTACAGTCCGATGTGTTCCTTTCCGATTGTAAATCATTCTTCCATGATGCAGCGTCATTCCTACAAACTTTTATCGGTTGGACAATTGATGCCGGGCAATCTGTGGCACAGATTAGCACAAAAATTCCAAATCCTTTTATAGCCGGAATGGTATATTGGTTATTTCTGATATTGGTTGTCGGAATATGTGTGGCAGGGACAGGGATACTGGCGATACTGATAGAAATAAAGGTTATAGAATTATATAAGAAAAACTGTTGGGATGTTATTACTCTACTGATGATACTGACAAGTACTGCTGTCATCATTTATTTTGGAGAAGCAATTAAAAAAGCACTTTCCGTAAATCTTCTATTGCTTTTCGTACTTTCTCAGGGAGTATATCTTGGAATCAGATGTTATTTGAAAAATCGGTTAGGTACCAAGCAATATTGGTGAAAACATGCTAAAAAACGTATAATAGCAGGGGATAAAACATCGTCCCCTACTATTATATAAACAGCGAAGTTTTACCCATCTCTCTCTTTTGAAAGATTCGCTACTTATGGAACCGAGATATAAGGTTTCGCCTGTGTTCTTTGGTGTATCACTACCACATTTCTCTGTACCGATGTAATCTTTCTGCATACGGAAGCAAGAGATACAATATTCCTTATTTTAAAACATAATTACAATTCCTGTTTGACAAGAACGATCATCATAGAAGGATTGTATTTGTCCCCACTCATAATAATATTCGACGCCTGTCATACTCTTTTTACTGGGAGTACCTAAGCATTTCCTTAAAAACCTATTATTTTCTTCTTGCAACTTTTCTAAGACTGTACCATTCATTGTCTCATATTTCGTAGAATACTTTTTGTCTGCTCGAACCAATTCAATCTTTTTTACTTTTCCATGTCTTCCATAGATTGTAACATAAAACTTCTTATAAAGCCATTTTAAAGGTTTCTTAGAAATCAATATTGTATAAGAATACTCTGTTTGAGCAATCTTAAAATCAATTTCTTTAAATAGGGAAATACTTCCTTTGGGAGTAATTTTATATCCCCCTATTTTTAACATATCTTCCTTTAGCTCATCCTTTATTTGGATAATCTCCATACTTACTATAAAAACAACATAGCCTTCACACACTACAACGGTAACTATTTTTGCCCATAGCACATCTGGAACAAACATGTTCCAAGCTATAACAGGAAGCAAAGCTACTCCTACCGCAGTCACCAGTAGAAGCACCCTCCAAATATAATTTTTCTTTCTTTTTCCTTCATTAGTTAAATTTTCATCATAATAAAGATGACCTGGGGCTTCGAATGAGTTTAATAGAAATTCCTTTAAAAATGACACCAGAACCGCTCCCCAAGAAGATTTCTTTTGTTCCTTCATATTACCCAATCTCCTCTGCTATATGATTATTTTTCATTCTATTTTTTACTTAACTTATACATTAGCAAGATTTTTAGTTATTCTTCTAACAATATTTTTATCCCCGCTTTTTCTGCTTTATGCGAAAAGTCAACAGCAAATCCCCATCCCATCTCTGCAAATTGCCATTTCTTCGTTTTTTTGTAATTTTATAGATTTCAACTGTAGACACTTTATTTAATTCAGGATATAACTTCTTAAGTGTAAGTATTTGTTTATTTCTGCTTATTTTTTCATTCCATATAATTGTTAATTTAACCTGTTTTCTTTCAAAAAAACCCACCTTACATAAATCTGCATAGCAGGCTTCTGGTATTGATATATCATTGTTTTTTAACATTTTTCTCCTTTATTTAATTTTATAAAAAACTTCTAAGCCCTATTAAAAGAAATATGAAGCCTATTAGAGGAACAGGTATCATACAAATGAGAAACACATTAAATTTTTTCCTTGCTTCATCAGTATTTTCTTCTTTTGTTACTTTTGCTTTTTTCATAACTATAAAAGGGAATATCAGTAATAATAATCCTCCAACTACTGCTAACAATATTTTCATCTTATATATTCCTTCCTTATCTTTAAATAAATATTAATCATGTATCGTACTATATTCCAATCCTAATGCACTTTTTCTTCTACAAATTCTTTTACTATCGCCTATTGATGTATTTTCATATTCACTGTTTGAAACAGTATATATTTCTCTTTTACCATTACAACTTGCATATAACTCTCTATCTCTAGTTTTACCACTGCTAATCTTTTTGTCTGTTACAATTGCAATTTCATGAGTTGCCCCATCAAATGTAAATAAAAAATTTATTGGGAAGCTAATTGTAAATGCGATTATAAAAGCAGCAAATACAACTGAAAGTTTACGTCCAAATTTCTGTGGTACATCTGTTTTTAAAGATTTAATAATAAATGGCAGTGCAAGTAAAGCAGTAATAATTGCCGTAATCTTCATATAGTTTCCAAATTCATAATTAAAGAGTTTACTCGTATTCAGGGATAAAAGCATTGCTATTGCTGCACCCATAAATGGTAATTGATACGCCAGTTCTTGTCCTTTTTTTGTGGTGACTTCTATAAATATATATGGATAATATTTTATATACACTGCATATGTAATCATCAAAACCATTATAAATATAACTAACATTGTTTTGCCACCAATAAAAAATGCTACCGCATCAGCAATTATTAGAATCCAACCTAAAGCTTTTAAAAATTGCTTTGTTTTTTTACGCTTTTCTTTTTCTATTGTTTTTGACATATTTTTGATAGTTGTATTCTCATTACATATAGATTTATAGAAATTCTTTTCTATCCAGTTTAAAGCAGGTACATACTTTGATACATCTTTGTTCTGTTCAACTAACTCACCAAAATCCACAAGATCTATTTCATGTTTTATAAGTGTATCATATAAAATATCATAATTTACATACACTTGCTCCAGAGTAACAAGTCTATTGTACATCTTATCAATTAATATGACATCTGTTCTACCATTTAATGGAATCATTAAAATACAACGAATATCATTATATTTTATATGCTGAGTTTTCTTAACCAGATAGCTAAATACAATTTCATCTTCATTTACTACAATTATTTGTTTCTTGTATGCCAAAATTAAAGCAATACCTAAAAATACAAAAGGCATAAAACATATCGCACCCCCCATATTTCCTGTAACAAATGTTACCAGTACGATTATTAAAAAAAGAACTGTTGTTACTATTCCTAAATTTTTTACAAATTTACTTAATCTAATGACATTATCCATAAACTCAATCTCCCTATATGATTCACATTTTTCATTTTTTACGTTCTAATTTCTTCTTATCCTTTTTTATTTCTGCAATCTTTACTTGCAGCCAGTCCACATTTCTATTTCGGGCAGAAATTTTAGCGATTTTTTTCTGATTTTTATATAAAATAAGAGCTTCTCCAAATAAATTCTTTTTTCTTTTCATCTGGGTAATATCCGTTAATCTTATTTTACAGTTCTTCCTTAAAAATCCATTTCTATATAGCCATCCATCCTTGACAATTGTTTTGTCCATTAAAAATTTTGCTATTTGCTACATAAATGCTTTCAATCCCATTAGAATAAGTATAATAGCAATATATACACCCCACTTATCCCAATTATAAGTGTCATAATAAAATTGAAAACAATACAAACTTTCTTCTGATTTAAAGAAAAATGTTCAAATTTTTCAAGGTTGTATTGACGAATATAACTTTTAGTAATTATGGAATAAATTGAATAACCAATAGCAATGATACTTGAAATAATAGCAATAATATCAGTCATTTTACAATCCATATCTTCCCTCCTAAAAAGTTTGCATATCATTACCACAAAAATTAAAATATTATAATGTTTAAATTTATTGTTTTTCTTTTGTGAAATAGATACTTTTTATATCACATCTTATAAAATGCGGTTTTGCCTTGTAAATACAGCGTTTTCCGCCTGTTAGTGTATAGTGTCTTTTGTTTTTTGTGCCCCCCTTGTTAGATAACGGGGGCTTAATCTTCGCTCGCCACAGGCTCGCTCACAGACGAAGTAAACCAGCCACTTGCAAGACATGGCAGAAAAATCTGAAAGATTTTCCTGCCACCGTGTCTGGATCACTCCGTCTGCCTAACTAATAATATAGTATTATGTAAAAATGTCATTTTATTTAGGTACATCTACCGAATAGCTTAAACAGTCACCTCTTTTGTTACTTTGTAAGTCATTGTAATACCATAGATACATGACTCTGTCATATACATTGATTTCAATTACACCGTCCGGTTTTTGTCCTTCTACTTCCAATGAATAGATTTCTTTATCATGTGCATAGCCGTAAACAAAACGCTTGCTTGGATAATCGGGGTTTAAGTCTTGTTGGAAATCACTTAATTTCAAAGAAGAGTGAATAAGCTCTGTAATATCATCTAACAAAATTCTATCTCGTTTCGTTGTAACCGGTGTAGCATTTATAAATGCGTATTGTGTATGCCCATTCTGTATCTGCTTTTTACAACGAGCCATTACTAAGCCTTGAATATCATCGTTATCATTTCCAGCCCGATAGAAAATCGTATCATATTTTTTGCCTTGCCATATATGCAAGGTTTCATCAACATGATTAAGAAAATCAGCAGGAACCGAAAGTTCCTCATTTTCAGCATTCAAAGTGGAAAGTTGAATAGCTTCTTCAATCGTGTCATAATATACAAGCTTGGCATTATTTTTATCATAATCATTTATCGTAAATTCCACGTATTCATTATCTTTATTTTCTTCTTCCGGAACATAAGTATAACGACCATTTTCAATATGGTCATCATATTCAACATCAACAAATAACCCAATCCCTATCAGAGCTACAAAAATCAAAGAAATCGCTCCAATTATGATTAACATTATTTTCAAAAATTTTTTCATGGCATACACTTCCTTAATCACTTCAAGTTTATCTATTATTATTTATCATATTATATCATTAGAAAATTGAGTAGTCATCACTTTTCTAGTATCTGTCAGAATATTTTTTATTCCATAAATTATCAAGAGTGTAAACATTGCTACGCAACAAGCTCTTGACAATTCATGTCCTAAAAAATGATTAATAATCAAGCAGAAAAAGAATAGTTATACTGTATTACAGCAACAAAAAAGACATCTCATATTCTGTATGAAATGCCAATTTTGCCTTTATTTATGCTGTTTTCTCTGTCGTATCAAGGTTCTTTCATTCGTAGTAAATTAGTGGTAAAATTCTTTTATTTTTTGTTTCATATTGCTTAAAATCCCTGTGTTTATGCGGATAATTCGATTTTTACTCTTTTTGGGATAAAAAATAGAAAAATATACCTCCCGGTACAAGAGAGAATAAAAGGAAAACAAAAGCTGTTTCTTTTGCATTGAATACAAGTATCACACTATTGTAAACCAAATATAAAAAGAAAATGCCTGGCAGAACATAGTGGCTTTCTTTTGGTCTTATGATGCACTTTTTATCTCTACAACTCAACCATGTTTCTTGTGAAATTTTATGCTTAGACAGACTATTTGCAAACAATGATGCGCTTATGTTTTCATCAAATTTGAATATTATTTTGTCCCCTGCATATATTTCCAATGTACCATTTTCTTTATGTACACTTCTTGTTATATCTGAAAATTTATAATATTTTTTTCCAAAAAACGACCGGTATTCAATTACATCATGATTTACCTTGACTCTCCACAGGAACAAATGCAGGGTACAGATTCCAGAAAAAGCAATCAATATTCCATACGCCACTATAACTGAAAAATCCGCCTGTCCGTCTATAAAACCATACAAAAGTAATCCTGAGAAAAATATAGTTCCAACCAAAAATAAAATTCCCAGCCATCCTTCTTCCTGGATGCTATAATTATTTTCATCTATATTCTTTTCATAAAAATATTCATTTTTCAACCTCCCATTTTTTGACAGCAAAATACTTTACCAGGTGAAAAACTCCTAAGATAGAACCCAAAGAACAAAAATAGGAACAAAGGCTTGCAATTCTAATCATGGCTGTATATTCAACGCTGCTACTAAGTACTTTTGCGACACCCATTCCAAGCAATACAAAACTAGTAATACACCATCCTCCAGCCAGCTTTTTGGAAGAAGATGGATTGTAGATATCTTTTTTAATCAAAGTTATTATAAGAAAAATGTATGCAGCGATTACCAGTATGTAAATGATAACGAGTATGGTTAGATACCTCTTATAATATTCTTCTTTCATAGTTGTCAGCATGAGGATAGTTGCTGCCCAACAGAACAAAATAGAAAACGTCAGACTTTGTATTCCAATGATCCAAAAAACCTTTTTCCCTGTCACTTCTGTTCTTGAAAAACTAAGAATCACGAATCCAAGATAAACAATAACTAAAAATACTTTTGAAAAAAACGGTGATGGAGCTGATTCAGATAAAAAGAAAAATAAAAATACTAGAAACAAGATTGCTCCATCTAATTTGTAGATTTCTTTCGGCTTAATCACATCTTCTATACCGTATAGTAAAAAACTTTTTGTTTGTTCATTAATCTTTTTCATTCTCGTTTTCCCCTATCATTTCTTTATTCTTCCTCTACGGATATTTCCACATTTGCATGAAGCACCTTTTCCAGATATAATAAAACAAGCCGTCGCCCTTCTTCACATTTTCCTATCTTAGAAATATTCCTATACAGCAGATATAATGGAAACATAAATAAAATCAGACATTCTGTTAAAATCAATAAATCTCCCTGAGAAAAAAACAATGCAAATAAAATCACTATGAGCAGAAAAAATAGTGCAGCTTTTTTTATGTATGGCAAAAGCACAAACGTACCTTCCAGCATTACATCTCCCCCATAGCTTTTTATATGTGTCTGGAGCATTTCCCAGCCACCGCCTGTCATACTTCCTGCTGCATATCCGATACATAAGGTATTATCCTCTTCTTTGTAGGCTGCAAGTGCCATATCTCTATAAGCCTGGTTTGAAATACATAATGGTTTTGTAGTCTTCTTAATCTGTTCCAATAAATATTCTTTGGAATAAGGAAAATATATTTTATAATATTCTTGCATATGCTTTCCTTTCTCATAAAAAGGTTTTCTAAAGTTCAATACAATACAAATTTTTTACATTAGTTTCCATCATTTATAAGCTGAACCATTTCCATAGAGATATTGTATTCTTTGCAAAATCTGTTTATTGTCCAATTATTAAAGAGAAGAAAACTCTTCGTCACATAAATATTTGCTTTTGAATGATGTATTAAATTGAAAATACTTTTTATATCATAACAGTTAAAACTGTAGGCAGGAGACATTCCTATCTGCCCATTGCTTATATTGATATCATATCTTTTTTGTATAACACTTGGATATGCCAAATAAATTGTAATATTGCATATATATTTTTTCTTCCCATTTTCTTTTATGTATAGGTATGGTTCTCCCAGTCCAATATCATATATTCCTTTAGGTCTGGAGGATAGTGTAAAAACTAATGAATGGATATCCGCATACAAAATTTTTCGTTCCCTAAATCCATATGTTATTTTTTGATCGAATAGTTTATAAGTACGTTGTTTTATAAAGTAATAAAACAATAATAAAAAAATCACAAAAAGTATGGTAAAAATCAGTGCTTTTTGAAAACTCACTTTAAAATCAAAGGAAAACAAAAGTTCGGTTAAACAAAACGATATTGCTGAACAACTAATAATACTAACTATAATGTTGAACCAAGTATTAAATTTTCCATTTCCAAAGATATAATCATAACTTTTATTCTTCATTATAACCTCGTATATTTTTTAATATAGAAAAACTGCATCACAATATCGAACCAAAATATAAAAATCAATTTTATCTCTTTATCATAATTATATACATCAACTAACCACATTGTAAAGCAAAAAGCAAGCCATTTTCAGACTTGCTTTCCACCAGATTACTGCACCTTATTGCCAAATCATCTCCTTATTCAAAATTCCCTTTTCACACTCTTGTATAGTATTTATTTGCTACCCATTCCATCTGTTTATCTGCCTTCAACTCTTCCTTAATCCCCTGTGTCTATTTCATTTGCTCTACAATTGACTATTATTCCAGCGATTATATAAAAACCATAACCAATACAAAATATGGAAACGGTGCTTCTAACTATACCGCTAAAGCCTTTCGCCATTATCCCGAAAATAGTACTCCAGCAGAGAAATAGCGCCAGCAGACATAAAAAACTCGAACCCCTTGTAAAATGGGCATCAGAAGTTTTCTACCCGTTATTCTTGTTCTATAATTCAAGTGAATCTTCTGAATCTATCCACATCTGTAAATTGCCATCGAGATATAATCTTGCATATTCTAAAGGCTCATCCACAGCCAATGAAGTAAGCGCACATTCTGATCCATATGTGGTTTTTAAATCTTTTTCAGCTCCCCAGCAATCAATGCGAAGCATATATCCAACACTTGTGTAAACATCAATACTATCGTGTTTTATGTTGTATTATGCATAAATTGTTCTCATCGTATCTTATCTCTATTTTCTTTTAATAATCAGTTATAGAGTTAAATATCGAAAACATTTCAATCAGTTCACCATGTCGTTATTGTTATACTGTGTTATGAAATTTTCTTTCCCTTATTTTTTCCCATATTAAGATTCATGAAAGCTAATGGGAGAATATAACACAAAGGAAAGAGTAAGGGAAAGCTCACTTGCTACAAACTTAGTATTTTCAAGGGTTTGCGAAGAATTTGATAATCAAATATAACAGTTATTAAATTTCCTAAAATAAGTGCAATATCAACTTGAATTTTCAAATTAGTCTTTGCAAATAACCTTTGAACCTTCACCATCAATTACA
>NZ_QUGH01000018.1:0-64049 GCF_003478985.1 Ruminococcus sp. AF20-12LB
CACTACCGGGCGGATTCGGGACTTTAACCCGTTAGAAACGTGCGCCGCCGGGCGCACTATCCTAAAAGAAGCTGCCCACTACGGACAGCCTCTTCTCTATAATAAGATTTTCATTACTGATATATGTCCACCAATCCTGTTTTTAACATTGAATCTGAAAACTCATATGCAGCTCCATCACCGTTAAGATTCAGATACATATTATTCAAGTCATTCTCATTTACGATCCATGCCATATTCACCTGTATACTCTCACCAGGTTTTAATGAAGAAATATAGTTTCCTCCATTTCCATAATCCTCTGATATACTGTTGTATGTCATTTCAGCTGTACGTGCAACACCATCCCATATAACACGATTGTAGTCATCTCCGGACTGTTCTGTCGGATCGTAAATTTGATATGCTCCATCTTCATGGTCCATCAACAGCAATGTACCAATATAAAGCATATGGTTAATTTCTTCATCTGACTTATTGGTATAAGTAACTGTCGCATAGACGAGCTTTTGTTTCACACTTTCTGTTTTTACAATCTCATCCACTGAATCAATGCCATTACCGGACTTAATATAAGACAGCGTATTATTTACTAAATTTCCATCAGTTCCAACTGCATCAGTCCATTCTTCCGGCACATTATTCTGACCAAGCAGCTGCAGGTTGTCCTCCACCTGAACAGCATCAACACAAACTGAAATTTTATCATTTTCAATATAGTTGCCATCTCTGTCTTCACCAGATGCTGATATATCAAACACTTCACCAATCTGATGCATTAGCAATTTATTATCTGCAATGGAAGTCATCACTGCTTCTCCCGATGATTCTTCAGGGGATACCATTTCGCTCCACGTATACAAACCAGCGGTTTCAATCATTGTATCATTTTCAGTGATCACAAGGTTTTCTACCACTTTAATGGCATCCTCTTTTGAAACATCATCACCGATATAAACAGTAATTACACGATATACATCTGGACGAAGAAGGTAAATCCTTTGATTAAAAGATCCATCCTCTGCCAGGTCATTATATTTAAGATATACACCTTCATAATTGCCAAAAGTTCGTTCCTCACAGTCAACAACATTCTTATCTTGCATTACTTTGCTCAAATCATCCTCGTCTAAAAGCACAGATGCAAAGCTGAATCCTCCGGTTCGATCATGCTCAGGATATTCCAGATGGAATTCATCAATCCATTCCATACCTTCTGGAATATATCCTGCGGAGATATCTATATCATGAATTTTTTCAGGAAGATTAATTTTCCCTGTGCTGCCATCCGCCTTAATTCCCGTTACAATACTGTAGGCTCCTTGTTTTTCTAAAAACATATGATATAATTTGGTACCTGCATAGACTATGGTCGATGTAACCAATACACATACGGCTATTGCTGCAGCCACTCTGGCACCTGTCCATTTTTTCACTCTCCTTGTCTGAATATTAACCACCTTCGTGTCCTGAAGCTGTTTTTTCACTTCGCTTTGGATCATCGTGTGGATGAACTCCGGAGTTTCAGGAATATTTTTTTTCATATCCTCTAACCTCATACTGTCAACTCCTCACTTTCCTGTAAATTACGCTTAAGCTTTCCCCGTGCTCTGGCAAGTCTTTTTTGAACTGCTCCCTCGGTTATCTCAAGAATCTGCGCAATCTCTTTTATGTTGAAATCCTCAATATAGTACAGAATAACTGGCATTCGTAATTCTTCTTTCAAAGAATTTACGGCTCTGTACAAGTCACTGTAGTCAGTTTTCTGATCTGTCTCAATTTCTGTCATTTCACTCATCCCTTCCAAAGAAACAAGTTTACTCGACTTTCTCAAAAGAGTATAACACTCATTGATCAATATACGAATCAACCAAGTCTTGGCATATTTGTCATTCCTCAAAGTTCCAATCTTTGAAAATGCCTTAACAATCGTTTCCTGAATAGCATCCGCACAATCTTGATCGTTAATTAAAATTGTTTTGGCAGTAGAATACAATTGTCTCTCTGAATTGAGAATCAACGCCCCTAATTCTTCTTTGGTCACTTTAACACCACCTTCTTTAGCCGGCCGGCAATTTTCATTTACATAGATTAGACGTACAGCTTTTCATAATATCCCCAAATAAACTTTATTTTTTTATAATAGAGGAAATAAATCTTTCCCCTCTGTTGACATTATACACCTGTCTTACTTCTTACCCATATACAATTGTGAAGGCTTTTTCCAACGTCGGTACAGTGACATGCTCCCACCACTTAAATCTCTGATTTTGAAGTGGAGGCTTCTTGCTCAATGGCTCTACTGAACCAAGTATCTACAAGCTATCCTCGCGTGCCCCGCGATTTTTATAAGTCCGGTTACGGACTTTTTTATTGTGCTGTCATGCACATTCTCCAAAGATTCTTTTTCCCTCATTCATGATGTTAACTGCTGCATTTACATCACGGTCCATTCTGTTTCCGCATTCACAGTAATAAATCCTTTCAGATAAAGACAATTCTGCTTTTTTCTTTCCACATGCACTGCAAATCTTACTGGATGCAAAATAACGGTCTACTTTGATCAGATATTTTCCTCTTTCCTCCAGTTTATATTCCAGCATAGACAGAAAACGGCCATATCCATTATCATATATGCCTTTTCCAAGATGAAGTCCTCCTGCCATCCCCTTCAGATCCAGATCCTCCACGCATACTGCATCGTAGCTCTCAGCAAGACTGGTACTGAGTTTATGCTGAAAGTCTTTTCTCTGATTTCGGGCCTTTTCATGGCACAGTGCAACTCGTTTCTTCTGTTTTTTATAATTCTGACTGCCTTTCTGACATCTGGACAGTTTCCGCTGTTCCTGTGCAAGCTTTTTCTCTGTGTTCCGATAGAACATTGGGTATTTGGCGCTTTCCCCGGTAGAAAACACACACATCCCATGCATGGCAAAATCAATCCCGATAAATTTTTCTGCCGGTCTTTTTTCTGCTGTTTGGTTTTCACAGCAAAATAAAAGACTGGCAAAATAATTTCCGGATGTCTCCCTGCTGACTGTCACAGATTTCAATTTCCATTTTTCTGATATCGGACGGTGAAGCTTCATTCTGACAGCCGACATCTTAGGCAGTTTCAAATATTTTCCTTTCAGAAAGATATTTCCATTCACTACGTTTGTTGTATAAGATTTTCTTGATGACTTCTTTGATTTGAAACGCGGAAATCCTGCAGATGGTTCACGAAAAAACTTATGGAATGCACTTTCCAGATGCATCTGGACATTTGCTAACGCCAATGAATCCACCTCTTTCAGCCAGGGATATTCTTTCTTGTAACTGGCTGGTGTGTTCCTTAACATCTTCTTTTCTTTTTTATAATGTTCTATTTTATCCGCAAGCATACAGTTATAGATAAACCGGCTGCAGCCGATTGTTTTTTCTATTTGCACACGTTGTTCTGCATTGGGATAGATTCGTATTTTTACTGCCCGATTTATTTTCCTCACCTTATTCCTACGTATAAGTAAATGAATTCAATTATCGTTTTTTTGAACAATATGTTCTTCTTCTATTATAATACAAACCAATCACCAGAACAAGTGTTTTCTTTTTTGCAAAATCTTTTTGAGTAGTTATGGGTATTTATGAGCATTTATGCTCAGATCTACAATTCATCTCACTACCTGAAGAGGTAGGAGAATTCTTGTTACATTTTGTTAAAAAACGATAACTATGCCCGGACCTGGTTAATCCGTATCTTAATCAACGAATGTTACAGCCTTGTGCGTAAATCCAGTAAATTTATCCCATTGGAAAATCTGGTTGACAGACAGGAATCGAAAAAAACAAAGAATCACAGTGAATTGTATACAGCCATAAATTCCAAAAGAGGAACTGCGTTTATCTGTTATTCTATACTATATAGAAGATTTCAGTGTAAGAGAAATCGCCCAGATCCTTGAAATATCGGAAGATACCGTTCAAAATAGACTTGCAAGGGCAAGAGGAAAATTAAGGCAGGAATTACAGGAGGTGTCAATATGAGATTAGAAGATATGAAAAACGATATTCCCGAAACACCGGATTTTATCCATAATATGATTCAAAATGAGGTGGCAAAGCAGCTGGCAGATAATAAAGTGGCGAATCTGCGAAGAAGAAAACGATGGACAGCTCCGAAAGTTGCCGCAGTGGCAGCTGCGTGTGCGCTTGCAGTTTCCACGATACTTTCAAATACGATACGGTTAAATTCATCCAAGATACCTTCATTTTTCAATACTATGAGTCAACAGAAATATCTATTACTTTTTGATAGCCAAGCCTGACCACATAGATTATTATATTACTCATTTACTGTATTCTCTTTTAATTTGTTAAGTATACCTTCTTCCATTTCATAAACTTCATCACATAATATTTCAATGTCTTCACGATTATGACTCGTCAACAGAATTAATTTTCCTTCTGATTTCATTTTCAAGAATAATCGTCTCATTTCTTCAACTCCATTTTTATCTAATGCATTCATTGGCTCATCCAGAACCAGAATATCAGGTTTTTCCATAATTGCCTGTGCTATACCTAATCGTTGTCTCATTCCCATCGAATATTTACCCACATGTTTTTTGTCTGCGGAATCCAAACCAACCAATGACATAGACTCTTTAATTTCGTTACTGTCTATTTTTTCTCGTATTGAAGCCAAATATTTAAGATTTTTATATCCAGAATAATTCAACAAAAATCCAGGTGTCTCAATAATAAAGCCTAAGTTTTCTGGGAAATCAATATCTTTTCCTACAATTTTATGATTCACAGAAATTACGCCTGTTGTTGGTTTTAAAAATCCACAAATACATTTTAGTAAAACTGTTTTTCCAGAACCATTTCTTCCAATAATTCCATAGATATGCCCATTTGAAAATTTCACATTAATATTGTTTAGTACTAACTGATTCTTAAACTGTTTATTAAGATTTTCTATTGATATCATTGCTTCTTTCTCCATTTTACCTCCAACTTTTGCAACCTAATTTCGGTATTTTCTTTATAATTTACTAAAACACATAAAATGCTCAAAACCAAGATTCCTATAATAAAAAATAAGATACCATATTTCAATGTAATATGATACTTTAAATTAATACCCGAATATGTATTTATTTGCGCTAGTGTAATCGGAGAAAAACGATTTGCCCAAGCCATCCAGTCATTTGAAATACAAATATCAAATAATACACACAAAGCACCCGTACAAGTCCCTATTGCCTTACTTGTCAATTTATTCAATAAATAGATCAACAATCCCAACCAGCTTGCACAGCACCACTCTAATATAACGCTTATCATCAAAGCAAATAATGCACTATAATGACTAACCATATATTCTGAAACATTAAACAAAAGCCCTACCTGTATACCTGCATCTGTTTTTGCCAGTGTTCCCCATATTTTCCCCCACTCACATCCTATGTCCATATTCCCAACCAGTGGGAGCACAGAAACCAACAACAAAAATAAAATATAAATTAACGAAATACTAATACTATAAAATATTTGTCCTAATGCCCACGACAATTTTCCTGAACGTGATAGCATATAAAAATATCCATCATCTTCATAAGGCGCATTAGAAAAAATGAAAATTACCCCTGCCACTATTACAAGTTGACAAATATAATCATTAGTTAAATGAGGAAATGCATATGGAGTTATTCTTACCCCAACAAGATTACTAAAATTCAAAACAGCCTCTAAATTTTGTAATATAAATCCTGCTACAATAAGTAAAACTGTTAGTACCCGTATTGATGATATGGTTTTTTTTAAATTATAGATTGAAATGCGAAGTGCTTTAATAAAATACACCATCTTCCAACCTCCTTAAAACTGTTCTTCGGAATAGAATTCCAAATAAAATCACTATTAATAATACAACTATTGAACATATTAAAACAGTATGTACGCTTGATTGAATAATTACATTCCCTGTCAACAGTTTATCCAAACGATACCTATCAACAACATTACCCATACGATATGCCTGAACAATAAAAAAACTAACAAAGTAAGGTGATACAAGCACTACAAAAGGATCCGATATATAAGCCGAGACACATAATGCAATGCTGGACCATAATATACCTCTCAAGAATCCCGACCATACCTCTAACATTCCATATTCGAACGGATGATATAATGCAATCCATGCGTGGAATCTATCCGAAACAACTGCATCTTGAAAGGTAGAATCTGCCATAGGCAAAACAAAAGAAAGTGCTAGCAATAGAACTCCAGTACCAATCGCCACTGTAACACCACCACATAATGCATTAATTACATATTTCACTGTACAATATCTTTTTTTTCCTTCTCTTGAAACAATAAATGAAAGAGAATGATTTTTATATTCCTTACAAAAACTTGTGGCAAAAGGAATAGCGGCAAATATTGGCAAAAAGTAAGTGCGACAAACTCCTCCCCATGATGAATTCCAAAAAAAATAGTGTATGCTTCCCGTATGCGATGTTAAAGCTCTCATCAGATCATTCCAGGAATCAAAACATATAGAAAAACAAACGCCTAAAATACTTATGATCCATCCTATATTTATTGCACGTTTCATTTCAACAGCAAATACTTTTTTCATGATATTTCTTCTCCCGTAATTGCATTAAACCGAAGTGCATAATCAACATTGATATCACCATTTATATCAAACTTACAACACCACACTGGAATCAATTCCACTTTATCAAAAGAATCCTCTTTTCTTTTAGGAAAATATTCCAACCACATATTGGATAGGTTATACGTATCAGATAAAATAACATCTCCAAATTTTTTTACTAATGCTTTTTTTATTCCATCAAATCGTATTATTTCTTGATTTTCAGCTTCTATATTCAATTGATTTACCATTCCAGTTAATCTTATCTCACAGATTCCCAAATTTGAAAATAAAAATGTAGCACCCATAGGATCCGTAAGTAACGGTTGCTCCACTCCTCCTGACATTTGAACTGTAGGATCGCCTTCTCCAAAAACTGGTACCCCATCCAAACTAAATGAATATTTTATATAATACATTTCGTCATCTGCATCAAATATCTGCTCTTGAAATTTGCCAGACTCATAAAAGCTTTTATAGTCTTCATCACTTTTCATAGCATTCTGTATGCTAAGCATATCTTCTTTTGACAATGCGAAAGTTTCTCTTTCACCTAAACTTGTACCCAGTTCCAAACTCGACAAGAATGCTTCTATATTGCTTATAGCCTCTTCCTCTTTCATAAATGATAAATTCTTTTTTTCAAGAAGAGCATTTTCTTCCGCATAGGATGCAAGACTTGATAAATATTTTATTTCATCATTTTTATCATATTTCATAACACCTGCTCCTAATGCTACTGTTTCATCCTGAAAAGTTATTTCTGAGGCACCTCCATCATATTCATTAATCTGAATTTCTTCTTCACTACTTTCCGGCCATAAAAACTCAACAATTTTTTCATTATCAAAATTTTTATATTCTGTATTATATGTTGCAAAACTTTTTCCGGGGATCTCTATTTTTGTATTTACAGTCAAATTTTCTGTAATTGTTTCTTGAATGTCACCTTGCTCCGTTATACTGTTTTCTTCTATATTTGTTTCGTCATCCATGGTCATTTCTGATTTTTCTTCTATACTATTTACATTTTTAGAGCATCCCACCATACTTACCGTACCTAGACAAATTATAGAAGCAATTAAATATCTATATTCTTTCATAATCTCATACTCTTTCTTCTATCTCAAATAAATTAAAATATCTTATTGTAAGCGCTTAAATGGCACAAATTGCCAGTGTACACGCCATTACTATATATAATACTGATCTCCTTTCCCATGTTTACGTTCGTAAAATTTACTTCTCAGTTATGAAATCAATGACAATTCTCATTATCTTCATTTTTTTCAAGTTTTCAACCCTTTCTGCACCAAACAACATTTATCGTGCTTTTTTGGTTAATTTACATATTTTCTTAACGATGCAAGGTACTTGTAATCCTGCTGTCAGTAATATTCCAACCGAAAAACAGTTTATATAGACAGAATGTGATACAGAATTTTTTATGTGTAAAGGAATTTTACTAAATGTGTTGCAGAATAGTTCTTTATTACTTTCTTTTTTTATTAGGTTCTATCGATAAAATTTTAATGAAAGAAGGTGGAATAAATAGAATTTCAATATGAAGATATGGGAAACCGAATCAAAATCCGCAGAAAAGAACTGCGAATAAAACAGGCAGAGCTTGCTGAAAGATTAAATATATCCAATAACCATATGTCATCAATCGAAAACGGAAGGCAAAAACCAAGTCTGGATATTTTCATCCGGATTTGTGATCTACTCAATGTTACACCAGACTACCTTCTGCTTGGCAGCATGCATGCTTATAATATTCCACAGGATATTATTGATAAACTACGGTTGTGTAATCAATCCGACATAGAACTTGCCGGAGACTTTATCGAACTGCTTGTAAAACGAAATAACAAAACAAAAACACATAACGAACCAAAATTGTAATTAAAATGTCTTTTCATACGCATTTTTTGCATTTGGAAATTCTATATGATAAGATATATGTAAATATACATTCATTTAGAAAGTCAGGTGCAAAAATGCGTATTTTAATTTGTGATGACGATACTCTGATAATTGAACACGTACAGAAATATATTGAATCCTACTTTGAGTCAAATCATTTAAAATGTCCCGAGTTAGTTTCCTTTACCAGTGGCGAATCTTTATTGGCTGATAAAAACGAAAAAGATATTGTTTTTCTGGATATTGAAATGCCCGGTATGAATGGAATTTATGTAGGAAATGAATTAAAAAAAGCAAACAAAAATGTCATTATTTTTGTGGTGACCTCATATTCCGAATATTTGGATGAAGCAATGCGTTTTCATGTATTCCGCTATCTTTCCAAACCTTTGGACAAGCAGCGTTTTTTCCGAAATATGAAAGATGCCTTAGCATATTACAATTCCATTACTACCAAAATTCCTGTTGAAACTAAGCAGGGAGTATATTCATTTCCTGCTTCACAGATTATTGCAATAGAAGCACAGGGACGAAAAGTAATTGTACATACTACCCGGCAAGATTTTGATTCTATTCATAATATGGCTCATTGGCTGGAACAACTCCCCAAAAACAGTTTTTTCCAGACACATAGGAGTTTTATTGTTAATTTCGAACATATTGTGGACTTTGATCATTCCGCCATACATTTATCGAATCAACAGATCACAGCTTATCTGACACGTAGAAAATACAGTTCCTTTAAAAATGCTTATCTACTATATCTGGAAAGTATGAGGTAAAAATAAATGGAACATATCGTTTTACTTCTTTTTAGTTTTTTTACAGAAGCAGTTATACTATGGCAATACACATCCAACCTTTTTACCTCCTCTTATGGCAGTAAAATAAGGTTGGCATTATTGAGTGCGCTTTATACAATATTGTTTCTTCTTTCCCTGCTCAAACAAACAGGACTAAATGTCGTCAGCTTTTTTGTGTTTAACACTGTTTTTCTTTATGTGTTGTTTAAACTCAAGTTGTTATTAGCACTCTTCCATTCGGCTATAGTTACAGCAATTATGGGTATATCTGAAATTGCAGTTTTGGGGATTATATCAAGATTTTTTCCGCATTTTCTCTTAGAAACAGATGCCGGACTTGTTTTTTATACGGTTTTTAGCAAGATTTTCTTTTTTGCAGTCATCTATTTATTAATTCATCTGTTCAAAGGAAAAAAATTAAATCAAGAACAATACGGTCACTCCGAAATTCTTTTGATGTTAATTCCAGTTTCCTCCATTTTTATTATATTTACTCTTCTTTCTATTGGTGAAACATCCACATTTGCTCCACCTATTGATTTTCTAGTGACTATTTGTGCAGTTTTTCTGCTGATGGTTAACCTACTTGTATTTGGAATCAACCAATATAACCAAAAAAAATCACAGGAGTATGCCGATTTGCAGTTGTTGCTCCAGAAAGAATCCGATTCTGTTGAATACTATGAAATGATGCTTGCACAAAACGAAAACCAAAGCATTTTAATCCATGATATAAAGAAACATCTTCAATCGATCAAATTACTGAACGAAAAGCATGATTCTGATAAAATAAATGCCTATATACAACAACTTATGGAATCTTCTGACTTAAGAGGAACCACAAATATCTGCGACAATGAAATGCTGAATGCCATTCTTTGCCGCTATCAGCGCCAATGCAATGACAAACACATTCATTTCCATACCGACATCAGAAGCGGTACTGTACAATATATATATCAGCACGATTTGACATCTCTATTCTGTAACTTATTGGAGAATGCAATGGAATCTGCAGAAAATATCCCGGATTCTTTTATAGAGCTTACAGTACAAAAAAAAGAAAATTCACCCTTTGTCATAATCATACTCATCAATTCCTGTCAAAATACCCCTGTGTATAATCAGGAAGGAGTTCCTGTGTCCCATAAATCAGACAATGGCAGACATGGTTTCGGAATCAAAAGCATTAAAAAAGTTGTAAAACAGTACCACGGAAATTTGCAAATGTATTATGATAACGATTCAGGTACCTTCCATACAATCATAACCTTAAAACAGTAAATCCTAACAACAGACGCGGTAAAAAAGGATTACAGCTTTATACTTCTTGAAGCAGCCTATCTGGAACGGACTGGCCTCCGCTTTGAGCCATCCGATTATATCTTCTTCGGTCTGGCTAACAAAAATGGGTTCTTGACCAATGCGGAAAGCTCATGACCGATCAGCACACGGTTTATAACTCCCGTATGTTCTGTACCCAGTGGAATGGCTTGGAAAAAAGCTCTATCTTTGATGATGCGCTGGACGATAAGGAATACGATATTTACAGTATCCGTTCCATGCGACGAAACCCTGTGATTGCTGACCTGTTCCACCGCATAAAATACATGGAACGCCGTGGAAGTGGCCTACGCAAAGTCGTCAGTGAAACCGAAAAGCTGCCTGGATATACAGCGGCATATGAGCCTGAATTTTCCTCAACAGCAACAGATTTCAGGGTCATCTTGAATAAACAAAGGAGCAGGGCATTGGGTAGCATCCCCATTGTCCTGCTTCTTTGTTTATTCTGTATAGATGTTCCCATTCTCATCCGTCCAGGTGCCGTCACCATTGTCTGTGTATCCGACCCCATCTGCGTCACAATAATAATAATCTCCGTTTGTTGTTTCTATTACATTAACAGTACCGTTACTGCCCTGGAGTTCATGCTGTTCCAGTTGGTTTCCGAAATGATAACCTTCGTCATTCCAGGTACGATATGAATTTCCATTGGCATCTGCCCAGTTTCCATCTCCCTGATAACTGTATCGGCTCCCATAATAATCAGAATAGGTCCCATCTCCGTTATCGTAAAGAACTCTGGATTCTTCATCTCCTCCACCCGGTGCTACAATTGATGCTACACCGGAAGTAGTACTGAATCCACTGGTATATGGTACGCCTGCTGGCAGATTTTCATAAGATGAAACAGACCCGTTGTTGTCAGAGGTAATTCCATCATCGGTCGTTTCACTTACCTGTCCGCTGTTTTCCATGGCAGGTTCATCGTTTGTTTCCGCATCTGCTTTTTCCTCTTCGTCTACAGAATCCTCTGTATCTGTATTCTCTGTCACTCCTCCTTCGTCCTGTGTTTCAGCAGCTTTCTGCATAGTTACCATTTCAGAAAACGGTGCATAATCCGGTACATTATTTTTCTCTGGATCTGCATTTTTTTCAATACCAGACTTCTCCGTCTCTACTGAAACTGTATCTGTCCCGGCAGAGACATTAAATACCAGATTACCGCCTGCAAGCAGCAGCGTCACAAGAATTCCCGGAAGAATTCCTTTGCGGAGTTTCCGAATGTTCACCATATACAGAATCCGATCTTTAAACACCATTTCGCTGTCATTAAGACTTGCTGTCACATATGGAATCTGATTTTCCATGGCTACTGTCCTGAGAAGCAGCTGTCGATATAATTTATGTTCCTTTTTATTAACTCTGCGAACAACTGCTGTATCACACAGATTCTCAATATCCTTATCCGCTTCTTTCAGCATGATAAGAAGAAAGGGATTGAACCAGTATATCGATGCACAGATTCGAAGGAGCATCTTATACCAGAGATCCCGATGGCAATAATGTGTAAGTTCATGGTAAAAGATAAGTTTTCTTTCTTCTGCTGAATACCCGGTTGCTGGCAGATACAATTTTGTATGTAAAAGTCCTGCAAGAAGCGGTGTGGTAAGACCTGCGTTTTGCCTGAGTTCCGGTATTCTGCGTACGTGCTTCTTTTGACACGCTGCACGGTACATCTGAATACTCACCGTATCACTTACCTGTAGACTCATCCGTTCCAGATTCCTTATAGAAAAATAATATGCCAGCAATTCTCCTGTCAGTTTAAGTACCGCTACGCTCAGCCAGACAGCAGCAAAAATCACAGCCACAATTCCCAGCCATTTATCTGATTCGTACCTGACAGTTCTCTTTTGTTCCGGGATTTCTGTCAGATTTTTCATGTCTTTGCTCGCAGATGATACGTTTTCTGTTATCTTCTGACTTTCCTCTGGTCTGACTGCGTAATCCGTTATCTTCGGGCTTTGCGTATTCTGTTGACTGCTTCTAAGTACTTTGAAATCCACCAGTGCCAGATTCGCCGGAAGGCGCACCGGAACACAAAGGCTTATCGTAATCAACAGCCAGATAAGGTACTTCCATCTCGCTGATACACGTCCTTTAAACAGAGTCGCAAGCACTTTTACCAGTAAAATTACTACTGCTGCAATAACATTCAGTTTCAGAATGTGTAGAATGAAAACCTCCATAATTCGCTATTCCTCCCTGTCCTCCAGGTTCTTAAGAAATTCACTGAGATCCTGGACTTCTTCTGAGCTGATCTTCTTTCCATGATAAAGTGAAGTTACAAACTTTTTTAGTGAATTCCCATAAAGTTTCTCAAGAACACTCTGGCTTTCATGTGCCTGATAATCTGACTGCGAAACCAGGGGTGTATACAGATTCATTTTTCCCTGTTTCGTCACTTCCACGAAATTTTTGTTCTCCAATCTGGTCAGCAATGACAAAATTGTTGTTGATGCAAGTTTTTTCTTCATAGTGATCACTTTCTCAATCTCCGGTCTGGTCATCGGCGGAGTATTATTCCAAAGAACGAGCATAATATCCAGCTCTGATTCCGGAAGTCTCTGGTAAGTTTTTTTCACTTTTTCATACCTCCTGTTACATATTTTCTACAAATGTAGGAATAACTCTATTTTACCACGGTTCACGGAAATGGCAAGGGCTTTTGCACAATTTGCAAATGCCCTTGCCATTCCTGCAGCTACTGACCACTATCAGTCTATTTCTGTATAACTGCTGCCATTTTCATCACTCCATGTCCCGTCTCCATTGTCCGTAAATCCTGTACCATTTTCGTCCTGGAAATAATAATCACCATTTGTAGTTTCCGTAACCGTCACAGTATTACCGTTTGCATCCTGAAGGTCATGCTGTTCCAACGTATGTCCCAGATGATGAGTATCATCATTCAGAGCTGAGTAGGTATTTCCATTTTCGTCGGTATAAGTCTCATCCCCATTATCGGTATAGTTCATTCCATCATCTCCACGATATTCACAAGAATAATCTTTGTGAAGAATGTAATTAATCTCAATGGTATTTCCATCACTGTCAACTAATGTCATTGGTGAGGTAGAAAGGATATCGGAATCATCATTGCTGTCCGAGGATTTTGCAGAAGCATTTTCTTCTGTATCGGAGGAATCTGAATCTCCTCCTGACTTCTGACTGGCAGTATCTGTAGTTGCCTTATCAGAATCATCAGAAGAATCATCGGTCTGGTTTTCATTCTCCTGTCTGGTAAGTGAAGGATTTCCAGGATACGAAATATATTCTACAAATTTTCTGACGTCACTGATGTCATCTGCATCTTTTGCATATCCCACTGCCATATACAGGCTGTTTCCCTCTGAATAAATTGTCTGATAGCAGGCATCGTATGTGTCATTGCATTTGGCAATCCCTGTTTTGACATCCTCCAGTGAATATTTATAGATATTTACATAATCATTTCCGTTCGTATAGCTTGCATAGGTACCTTCCGTATCTGCTTTTTCCCATTCAGATCCAGCCGGCGGCTGTGTATAGAAATCGTTATTTCCTGCTGCCATAACCGTTGCAGCTGAAAAAATCCCAAGTGTTGCTACCGTCATAAGTGTCATAAATTTTGTCTTCATCGTGGATTCTCCTAGAATTTTATTTTCTACATCTGTAGAAGTTAATTGTATTCTACAACTGTAGAATACAATTGTCAATTCTTTTTTCTATATTTTTTTATCATCTCAGTTTAATTTCTATTTTTCCTTCCACTGGGCTATATAAATCCAGAGGATCTTCATCGCTTTCATAAACACGTCCTTCGCCTTCTCCAAATGATTTGCGGCATACTGGACATGATAGTCAGAACTAATATTTCTTTTTTCATTTTTCTGCAATCGTATTTCCATCAAAAGTGCCATTTTACGCCATTCCTGCAATAAAAAAAAGGCCCTCCCGGATAGACTATTATTGTTCCTGTCCATCCAGAAAGACCTGAAAAGTGACATGCTCCCACCACTTAAATCATAGATTTTGAAGTGGGGGCTTCTTGCTCAATGGCTCTACTGAGCCAAGTATCTACAAGCTATCCTCGCGTGCCCCGCGATTTTTATTCGTCCGGTTACGGACTTTTTATTGTTCTGTCATGCACATTCTGCAAAGATTCTTTTTCCCTCATTCATGATGTTAACTGCCGCATTTACATCACGGTCCATTCTGTGTCCGCATTCACAGTAATAAATTCTTTCAGATAAAGACAATTTTTCTTTTTTCTTTCCGCATACACTGCAAATCTTACTGGATGCAAAATAACGATTTACTTTTATCAGATATTTTCCACGTTCCTCCAGTTTATATTCCAGCATAGACAGAAACAGGCCATATCCATTATCATGTACGCCTTTTCCAAGATGAAGTTCTCCTGCCATCCCTTTCAGATTCAGATCTTCCACACATACTGCATCATAGTTCTCGACAAGACGGGCACTAAGTTTATGCTGAAAGTCTTTTCTCTGATTTCGGATCTTTTCATGGCACAGTGCAACTCGTTTCTTCTGCTTCTTATAATTCCGACTGCCTTTCTGACATCTGGACAGCTTTCTCTGTTCCCATGCAAGCTTTTTCTCTGTATTTCGGTAGAACATCGGATATTTGGCTCTTTTACCGGTAGAAAACACACACATTCCATGCATCGCAAAATCGATCCCGATAAATCTTTCTGCCGGTCTTTTTTCTGCTGTTTGGTTTTCACAGCAAAATAAAAGACTGGCAAAATAATTTCCGGATGGCTCCCTGCTGACTGTCACAGATTTCAATTTCCATTTTTCTGATATCGGACGGTGAAGCTTTATTCTAACAGCCGTCATCTTAGGCAGTTTCAAATATTTTCCTTCCAGAAAGATATTTCCATTCACCACGTTTGTTGTATAGGATTTTCTTGATGACTTCTTTGATTTGAAACGCGGAAATCCTGCAGATGGTTCACGAAAAAACTTATGGAATGCGTTTTCCAGATGCATCTGTACATTTGCTAACGCCAATGAATCCACCTCTTTCAGCCACGGATATTCTTTCTTGTAACTGGCTGGTGTGTTCCTTAACATCTTTTTTTCTTTTTTATAATATTCCATTTTATCTGCAAGCATACAGTTATAGATAAATCGGCTGCAGCCGATTGTTTTTTCTATTTGTACACGTTGTTCTGCATTTGGATAGATTCGTATTTTTACTGCCCAGTTTATTTTCCTCACCTTATTCCTACGTATAAGTAAACGAATTCAATTATCATTTTTCGAGCAATATGTTCTTTCTTTATTATAATACAATTCCACTGCAAGAACAAGTGTTTTCTTTTTTTATCTACAAAAATCTTTTGGGTATTTATGGGATTTATGGGTTATTTATGAGCATTTATGATCAAATCTACAATTCATCTCACTACCTGAAGAGATAGGAGAATTCTTGTTATATATCATGTTAAAATTTATTCTTCTCAGTGGTCTTAATATATAGTTTATCAAAATATAGAAGAAATGGATATATATTTTCTTTTAATATTTTTCTAAAAAAGCTTTATTTTATCACTCTACAGTCACCGGACGCATCATGGAAAGCAGCTCCTTCCGGTAATGATCGGCCTTTTCCTGATTGCCCTGTTCTTTCCGTACCATCTTTGTGATTCCCGGATACTGTCCCGGGAAGCTTTCCAGCATGATACCATCTCCATAGATTAGGTAAACATCTCCGTCTGTCATATCTTCCTCTGTCAGCTTCTTTCCATTCTCATCCGTAAGCTTATCCGGTATCGTTCCGGAGAAAATCGTGTCCGTGTCCAGATCCGCAAAATACCAGCTGTTATCATCTGTATGAAAATACACTGCTGTCATCGGCTTTTCCCCGCATCCCGCCAGACAGAACATAACAAGTACCGCCAGCATCACAATCCATTTTTTCATTATTCCACCTCCTAGTCTCTGTCAGTATTTGATTATTTCGACTTCACACCGTGCTAGCACCATGAAAAACATTAATATTACTGACTTCTACAATGTTTTTTATCTGGCACTACCATTAGTGGGAGATTTTTGATATAAATTTAATTGATCGTTGGAAGTACTTCCATAACCTGATCAATCACTTCCACAATTCTCTGTATATCCATATTTTCTTTCACATCAGAACTATCATTCACGTTCAAACCATCTTGCCAGTCCTGGACAATTGATACTGCCGGGATATTCACTAATGCAAACGGATAATGGTCACTGTTGGTTGCCATTGTCAGGAAAAATCTGTCATTGGGTGTAAATAGTTCTGACATACTATTTTTATTTAATTCGGCCAGTTTTTTCAATCCCTCATCATCATATTCCGCATTGTCTGGTCTTTTGTTTCCTTCGATCATCGCCATATAACCCAGATCACTTTTTTCTGCAATAGTATCAATATTTATTACTCCGATGATCTGTTTCCGCTCGTCCTCCGTCAGCTTACCAACATACCATCTTGAACCCAGCATATATTTCTCTTCGCCCGAGAACAGGATGAATTTTATATTATACGGCATCTCTGTATCTTTTAAAATCCTTGCCAGTTCAAGCACTGCTGCCACTCCGGAACCGTTATCATTGGCGCCCACCGAATCTTCTGCACTGTCATAATGGGCACTTATGATCAGATTTTTTGTAGTATCAATGGATGAGTTTTTTGTCACAATGATATTTTCACCAATGCCGTCAACAATTGCATCCTCGGCTGTTGATGCCAGAAACACATCCGCCTGCGAGGAATGCCTTATTGCATTCTCATTGTTTTCATCGTTATATTCGAATTTCTGGTATTCTATATTGTCATATCCCAGATTGCCAAAATATTCACTAATATATTCTTTTACATTCTGTATTGCATCAGAATTTATTGGACGCGGTTCAGAAGTGATTTCATCGATGATCTGTTCAATATTCTGTTCCAAAGGCTCTATTATTGTACCGTTCTGGGTAACACTCTCCGTCATTGTCTGAATTGGTGCTATTAATGATATAACCATAATTAAGGCAATTGTAATTTTTTTCATTTGTGAGCTCCCTCATTTTACCAAGTATTAATCAGTATCTTTTATCCAATAACTTTCCATGCAGAACCATAGGCTACAACGAAAGCTTTTTTTCATACCATAAACATTATCATGTGATATACTTCTGCCAATTAAATCTCAGATTTTGAAAAAGGGACAGACATTGATAAATTTACTTAGTTCCATTCTGGGCTATGCACGGAACATTACAACCACATGATCAAAAGGCGGTAAATCTGATATTCTAAATGTACATTGTGATCCTTTTTTAACAAAATTAGCTTTTTTATCATTTATGTTATCAACTGATACTATTATACCATGAACTGCATCACCAACCAAGTGTTCTTTTTTGCTTTTACAGCGTTCGTGCAGTGCTTTTACAATTCATTGCACATCTGTAAAGGAAAGAGACTTCTTGCTATATATTATGTTAAATTCCTGAAAGTATTTTCTTTGCGTTCTCCAGGTTATTTTTTCCATTTATTTTTAGATATACTTTACTGATTTCAGAAGGCTCTCCTATTTCTCTGCAGAGATCCTGTGCCTGGTAGATGGGTATGTAGATTTCGTTGCCTTCTATTACTACAGCGGCTTTACAGGGCATATATGAGGTCTGCGGTTCTCTTGCGGAATTGCCGGATAAAGTGGTAAGATCATCCGTGGCTTTGGAAGTTTCCTTCTCTTTTTCATCCAGGGAATAAAAAATATTCAGGTTTTCACCCATCTCTAAAAATTTTTCCTGTTGTTTTTTTGAAATGGCATGATTATTATAGTCTTTCATATCCCGTAGGGAACCATTTCCCAGCAATAACAATGGCATCTTCCCCAGTTCATTCTGAGTTGGATTTTTTCCAAACGCATTCATATCAATTCCTAAAAAAGTCGTTGTTTCCGTATAATCTTCAATTTTGATGACAACCGGGACTTCTATGACTGGCCAGATTTCTTTTATACCTTTTATCTTCTTCGCTTTCTGCAAAAAATCTTCATCATAAGTCAGATCTCCAAGTGGGAGCAACACAGCAAATTGCCGTTTTTCTTCTTTCATGCCCGCCAGCAGCATCACTAATAATGTCAATATCAATGACAGCAAAAGTATGACAAATAAGGTAAAGCTGTCTATTTTTTTTCTTTTCAATGAGAGGCCGCCTTTCTCACTTCTTCGAGAAGGATATTTTTCTTATGAAGCTTTCTGACCAGAATCAAGATTATGGAAATAAGCAGTACTGCAACAACTGCAGCTATGGAATACCACCAGTTATTGGTTTTCTCCTGGTCATCTTCAACCTTTAAAGACTTTATCTGGGTTTCTTTGATTTCAGAATCGAATTTTATTTCGTCCTCATACGATTTGCCATCTGCATCCTCATACGTAAGGATTAATTGACCTGCACATTTTCCTGTTTTTCCTTTTACATATATGCGAAGACTTCCCTGGGATAAATCTCCGGCCTCTATGGTCCCTAAGAATGCAGTATCGTTTGAGCTTAATTCATCAGCTTTTAAGCTGACACTTGCATTATATATTTTGTCTCTTCCTAGATTCATTGCTTTTACCGGGATTTCTACTGTATCCATAGTGTATAAAACAGATGGAATATCTGAAGCTTCCAATTTAACACGAACAGGTTGGATGATCTGAAAAGACAGTAATTCTGTACCGGTAGTTGCCGTTGCTTTTGAATCTTCATAATCCAGAGAAAAAGTAATGACAGCCTGTCCAGGATCACAGTTTTCTGTTATAGTAATCATCTGTTCCAAGGTAATTGCTTCACCAGGAGCCAGGACTTGTACATAAAAAGAGTTTTTCTCAAATTCGATTCCTTTGTTCTCTGTAGAAAGGGAAATTTTTAAACCAAATACATTTTGACTGCAGCTTTTATTTCGAAATGTCAGCGACATTTCTGTTGTAGAACCAGCCTCCAATCGTCCACCCGAAAGATTGCTGTCTTCTAATAATACCTGCGGTTTATGTAATATTTTTTCACTTGATGAGTCTGATGTTGAATTACCTCCTCCCCCACCGCCCGAATACCCTCCGTTGTCTATAACCGGATCTGTTATCTGCGGGGCGTCACCGTCTTCCGGATTATCACTGTCTATTACAACATGAAACGGATTCGATTTAGAACCATCACCAAAGTCATTTCCTGATGTAAAAATATCCGGATCCGGATTTTCTTTATCGCTATCAGCTTTATCAGGAGTCTTTTCATCCTCTGCCGGAGGTTCGGTACTCGTAGAATCATCCTCTTTTTCATCAAGGGTTAACGAGTTGTCATTCTCATAAGATACGGACGGATCTGAGTCCGTAAATCCTTCTTCAGCAGATGTAATCTCCGTGTTTTGAGGCTCTGTGGCAAAAACGGTAGCTGGAAGAAATATTATTGTCGTACACAATACTAATGCCGTTTTTACAAATAAATTTCTCATTATCAGGCAGTCCTTTCTCTTAAGATTCCTCCATCCATTTCATATACGTGGTCACATAAGATTCTGATGTCCTCTTCATTATGGCTTGCCAGCAAAATGGTTTTTCCTGCTGCTTTTAAATCCAGCAGCAGTTCTCTTATTTCTTCCACTCCATGTTTATCCAGTCCATTAAACGGCTCATCCAGGATCAAAAACAGAGGATCTTCCATAATGGCCTGTGCAATACCAAGGCGTTGACGCATTCCAAGGGAATATTTTCCGACTGGTTTCTTCATGTCCGGATCCAATCCTACCCTTTTTAAGACTATGCGGATATCGGCCTTCGAGATCCGGCCATTCATGTCTGCCAGGATCTCCAGATTTTTAAAGCCCGTATATTGTGTAAGAAAACCGGGAGTCTCGATAATAACTCCAAGACTTTCAGGAAAATCCACATCATGGCCTATTTTTTTTCCAAATACAAAAATAGCGCCCGTAGTTACAGGAAGAAACCCACAGATGCATTTCATAAGGACGGTCTTTCCTGAACCGTTATTTCCAACAATCCCATAGACGTTACCTGTTTTCAGGGAAAGATTTACTTCCTGTAACACGATGTCTTCACCGAAACGTTTGGTCACGTGTTCTATTTTTACGCAGGTGTTCTGCATCATTCCACTTGCTCTTTCCAGATCACAGGCCAGATTAAATGTCCCTTCAGATTTCTTCCAATCTTCCATATAAAACACCTCCCAGAATTCCCAGCATTACTAATAAAAACAACAGTAGAAATAGCCAAACTCCTATTTTGTCCGGTCCCCAATTTTCATCAGCCAGTATCCATTCTACTGGATAAAACCATATCTGATTCTTAAAATAGCGGTCATGAAGGATAATTCCGAAATAAAAGCTTACAAAAGGGATTCCATATGCCATGTAAGCAGAATCCCATAAAATCCCGCAGCTTCCACCGAAAGTACTTATGATACTTCCGATAAGTCCTGTCCGAAATGCCTTCATGAGTAAGTCCAGAAGTGCTTCTTTCTGAATAGCACCCTTTATCTCCAGCGGATAGAACACAATAAAATTGATAAAAAGTACCGTTAGTATAGATAACGTCCAGACCATAAAACCAGATACCATAATGGAAAAAACTTTACCTTCGATATACTGTCTGCGAGTCGTTCTGGGAAGTATCTCCTTTAAAAATCCACTTTTATATTCTTGCAGAATGGAATCACTCCATGGCAATACGGCTGCTACCGGAATGGCAAAAGATACTGCCTGACTTTTTAAGGAACCTTCCAGTATACTGATAAAAGTACCACATGTCAGTGCTTTTTTTAAGCTGGGATAAGTCTGTCCAATGGCTATGGAAATGCAGGCTATCAGCCATGCTGCCAGAAAATTCTTATTAAAAAACATACGTTTTGTTTCACCCCACATAGGTTTTCCCCCTTCCGATCATGTCTTTTCTCCAAGAAATTCAAAGGTATATTTTTTCATCCGGTTAATTGCAAAAACTGCAAGAAGAACTAAAATACCCAGAAAAAACATATAGGAATGCGGGATTTTCGGGAGCAATGGATCATAACCCAAGTTATGTTTTCCGTATACTGCCTGGTTCAGAGGACTGATCCAGCAGATTAATACATTTACCTGATACATTTCGTATTTTTCTTTATGTAAAATTGCAGCCAGTACTTTCGGGTCCAATAAAAAACCAAAAACACTGTAAAGAAGGCCAAAAATCATCCCCTTAGTCTTCCCTTTATAGAGATTTCCTACAAGGATTACAAAGCTTAAGGTCAGCGAATAACAAAACAGAAGGAAGAAAACCTGCAGCATACAGCCATAGGGTGAGATACTTTCCATGACCCTTACTGTAGAAGGGACCTGCAGGTTTTTTCCTAATTCTGAATAACCAAGCATGGCTGCAGTTTCGCTCCACAGGTTACCTGGATAACTCTTTTTCATACACAGCACGGCCGTAAACAGCAGCATCAAAACCGTATATAAAACAGTTACAAGAATAACATAAATGAATTGACCTAAAAGCCATTTCCTCTTGGTTGTCCGGGTCAGCTGGTATGGAGTAATAGGTGTCATCTTCGGCAGGTCAGAAAACATAAGAAGCAAGAGCAGCGAACTGGACAGTACTGCTATCCCATCCCCAAATGTCCAGATAAATGGTTCAATGGCCTGTACCGGTGTATCGTAGGTCTCCATTACAACCATGATTCTGCCTGTAAGCAGGAAACTAAGTACAAATTCTAACAGAAATACAAAAATAACTTTGGGATTGCGTAAAAATCCGAAGAAATTGTACCTTACAATTCCAAATACCTGTCTCATGTCAGTAACCCAGATTCCGGTCTATGATACTGCCATCCACGGCATTAATGGTAAGGAAGCTTTCATTCGGATCTTTACTGGTATTTGATTCTGTTTCTCCGTTATATTCACTTTCTGAAGTCATGCTGCCGAAAAAATCCCAGACGGGGATCAAAATACCTGTGTGTGCGTCAGTAGACGGCTCATATATTCTGGCATAACCAAGAACGATCCGATCAATATTATAGACCCTGGAATTTTCATATTGCATATTATCAGCGTTTGTTACCACCATCATTTTTTCATAAATTTTCATAACCTCGCTGAATGAAAGAAGATTTAAATTCTCTGTCTTTATTTTACCAATTGTGTAGGGATTTGAATAAGTCATGCTTTCTATGCCATCTTTATCGACATAAAAACAGAGACTTTCATAAGACCATGTTTCCATTGTGCTGTCCATATCTTCCAATGCCCCACCGTCTGCAATTGTCTGAGTTACCGGCACACCATTTATGGTACGTGCATAGTCAATTCTATATCCATTTCCAAAATTACCTGAACTATTATCGCCTTCAAAACTTTTGCACACCGCGTAATTCCAGTTAGAAAACTGTAAATCTGTGATGCCCATTTTTTCAACTTTTTCCTTTACAAGTTTTTTTGCTTCATCCAGGGACAGCCCGATAGATTCTTCTGTGGGTTTTTCTTTCTCTTCAGAATATCCGTAATCACACCACATTGCATCCTCCGGTATTTTTTCCCCACCCTTGTTTGCTGCTTTCTTGATCTTGACTGACAAGGTATCGGAGCCAGTGTAAGATGTTATATAATAGTATTGTGAATCGTCTGGCATCTGTGCAATACAATCGAAAAAATTTCCGGCAACAGGTTTTGCCTCTGTCAGGGTTTTCTTTTCCGGAGCAGTTTCGTATTCCTGTTCCCATGTCTCAATATCTTCATAGATATCATAGACATAATTACCATCATCATCTGTTCCATAGTTATACGGATCCAGGTTTCCGGTTGCAACGTCTTCTTTTAGTTCATCCAGAGTTTTTTTAATTTCATCTTTTGTCTTCACATAATAACTATCCATGGTATAAAGTTTTGCCTCTGAGAAGAATGCGTTTGTAATACGGTCTAGAAGCTCCTGGGTAACTTCTGCCGCAGTGACAGAAATAGCAGATATCTTTTCCACTTCCGGAATTTCTACGCTTGCATCTGTATTTACCACGAGCTTGGCACTGTCATCTTCCACATGGCTTTTATAATTTTGAGGAGCATCAATGAGATTCCTGATGGTTGTCTTTGACTCTGAACCGTCATCGTTCTTGCTTTCAGATGCTTCTCCTTTAGAACCGCTAACATCATCCGCTTCCGTATAAGCATCTACAGCCTTGCTCCCCTTCGGCTTTACCAAAGAAGAATCCGGGGTCTGTGCGCATCCTGTAAACATTCCAATACAAAGCACTATTCCTGCAAACTTTTTTATGTTTTTTCTCATTTCTGGTAATATCTCCTTTCTAAGGTTGTTATAAGTATATCATCGAGCATTACACCAAATCTTTCGCGATTTGTAACTGATATGTAAACGTTAGTGTGATTACCAGAAAACAGAGACGGTAGTTCCTTTTCCCGGATTGCTTTCAATCTTCAGTTGGAAATCGTGCAGTTCTATAATTTTCTGACATAAAGAAAGACCGAGCCCTACACTTCCTTTTGCCCTGGAACGAGATTTGTCTACCATATAAAATGGTTCCGTCACCATTTCCAGATCCTCTTTCGGTATTCCCTTTCCAAAATCCTGAACCATCAGATGGTCTGGGGTTGCCTCAAGCACAATTTTAGATTCTTTCCTGGAAGCTTTGACTGCATTATCAATTAGATTTGTCACTACACTTATCATTAAGTCCTGATCAAACTTCTTTACCAATTCTTTTGGTTCACAAAATACATCAAGAGAGATGTTTTTTTCTTGAAGCCTGCAATCAATAAGTTCTTTTACTTCTTTCAGGAAGTTATCCACCTGTATTTCAGCTGGATTGAATGAGTCTTCCGAAGCTTCGTAGAGTCCGGTTAATTCCAGCATTTTCATAGAAAGTCTTGACAGCCTGCGACATTCATTTTCAATATAAATCAGAGCCTTCTCCTGCCTTTCTGGGGTTAGGCGCACAGTAAGCAATGTATCTGCATAGCCTATGATTGCAGTCATTGGGGTCTTCAGCTCATGAGCCAGACTTCCAATAAGCTGTTTTTGTGTCCGGTTTATGTTAGAAAGACTTTCAATTTGTTCTTTTATTTTACCTGTCATAAAATTAAAGGTTGCACCTATCTGCGCAAGTTCTGTATTTCCCTCTGACGGTACTTTAAAATCATAAATACCTTCAGAAACAAGAAGCGTAGCTTCTCTTAGGCCTGTAAGCGGTGCTGTGATTTTTCTAAGGCTCAAATAAAGGATAATTCCCATCACCACGATCAAAGATAAAGTAAATCCACCCGTCTGAAAAAACAGCAGATGACTTTTTTCTATTACATCTGTTATATCTTTATAAGTAACAATCTGATATCCCATATTTACATTGCCATAGTAAAATAACAAAAGTGTCCTTCCATTTATCTGACTGATCATAGGGCCATGACCATCACTGTTGCTGCCATGATCCACCATGTTTGCCTTACTTGCACATAATTCTCTTAACTTTTTTACATCGAATTCATAAACAGTTCCATTATAGGTCATTTTTCCATCAAGATATAAAACCGCGCTGTCATGAAAAACCTGCCGAAAAGCATAAGTAACTATTTGGGGGCGCATTTCGTTGTCGGTATTCTGTTTCTGACCGTCGGAAAGGTTTGTTTTATTTTCAAACTGTAAGATATTTGTTCTAAATATACTGCTTTCATAACTGTTGATATTCTGTATACTCTGATTTTTCCAACAATAAGTGGTATAAAGAAAGATCCCTAACGATACCAACAGAATGATACATGTAGTCTGAGAAAAAATCTTTATTAAGAGTTTCATAAATCCACCTCAAGTCTGTAACCGATTCTGGGAATTGTTTTAATCTTATCCTGCCAGCCAAGCTTTTTCCTGATACGACCCACATGTGCATCCACAGTCCTTGTTTCTCCGCAGAACTCTTCATTCCACAGTTCCTGCAGGATCTGATTCCTGGTCAGTGCTTTATTCGGGTTTTTAGCGAACACCATGAGACAGTTATATTCCATTGGCTTTAAATAGATTTCCATGCCCATTTTTGTAACAGTACGACTTGCAGTATCAATGATGACATCACCAATTTGAATCTGTTCTTGTACAGTGCCATTACGTTCCAGTACTTTTTCAAGACGGACCATCACTTCCAGCATTTCAAATGGCTTTACAATATAATCTTCCGCACCGTCTTTTAATCCCTTTATCTTGCTCGCGATATCTCCCTTTGCAGTAAGAAATATTACGGGAATTTCATATTGCTTCAATTTCGGTAACAGGCTATAGCCGTCTCTTCCGGGAAGCATGATATCTACAAGTGCACACTGAAACGCATGATCTTGAATAATTGCTTCATATGCCTCATTTCCATCCAGATATCCTACTGTTTCATACCCTGCAATCTCCAGATTCATACACAGCAGGTCATTGATTGACATTTCGTCTTCTATCACAAGAATTCTTGCCTTCATAATTATTACCTCACATGTTTTTATAAATATCTTTTCACAGGTTAATTATACATTAAATTCTATATTGCAGTTGTAACTGATTTGTAACAGCAAAAAAGGAAACCAAAACCATTCTGTGAGAATAGTTTTGATTTCCTGTATAAACCGATATGCTGATTTTATACACATGCCCAAATCGGCTTTATCAGCTAATACCGCCGCCAGTTTTTCATAAAACGAGAATAAAAGCTGATATTTTCCTGTTTTTTTGCACATTCCTTCATACATTTCTGTATGTTTTGGTAGTAAGATTTTGTATTGACACCTGATTCTTTCACATGATAATCAAAATGCCTGACATTGGATCCTGGAAAAATAACGTTATCCGAAAGCTGCGCATGGATATCCAGCATTTTTTCATAGGTTCTGGTATCAGCATGATAATAGTCCCAATATACTAATCCTAGATCTTTTTTCGGTTTTTCCCATTTGGAGCAGTCCGTGTTTTCGGGCAGATCATAGTATCCGCCTGTAGAATTTGCTGTAATGTACATGTCACTCCATATCATAGGCTTTAATTCTAATTTTCTGCAAATATCTACGACCCTGTTACAATGTTCCTCGATTATCAGTGACCCTTTTTTATATCCATTTTCTTTTAGATAATTTCCAAGTCCCAGCATGACAGCCTCATCCATTCCAATATGTACCCTGTTGGTAGAAAAATTCTCCTTTACTGAGCTGAGCAGCTTTTCAATAAACTGATAAGTTTCCTCTTTTTCAGGCTGGAGAATGTCCGCAGAATCACGAATCTTATCCATTCAGACATGCTCTTGATATTGAAATTCATCTTCTTCCATATGATGTATGGCATAATTAAGTGCGCGGTAATAATGAGATATTTCCCGGCAGATGATATGAATCTGGTTTTTTCTTTTATTGATCAATATTTCTGGTCTGTCCTGAAATTTAACAAACAATTATATATTTTGGTTGAAACCGTCATTTTCAGCCAGCAGTATTTCAGTACCTTTTTTAATAGTATTATATTCTTTCTTATCAGATGAAAAAACAATGTTCATACGTATTCCTCTTTCTTTAGGAATTATTCTTTTTATCATATCCTTCCGGTATCTCATAAGAATCTACTTAAGGCACGAATCAGTTTTTCTGACTCCAGTGGTTTGGTAAGATAATCGTCCATTCCAGACTTCAGTGCTTTAGTCTTATCTTCTGTAAAAGCATTGGCGGTCATAGCTATAATCACAACAGCAGATGCATCACTTCTGTTCATTGTACGTATTTCTCTGGTAGCTTCCAGGCCATCCATAACTGGCATCATAATATCCATCAGAATTACATTGACCTCACCAACACCTGATTTTGCAAATGCTTCAACAGCCTCCTTACCGTTTGAAGCCCTTATAATTTCTGCTCCTGCATTTGTCAGAAGGAATTCTGCAATTTCCATGTTCAATTCATTGTCTTCGGCCAAAAGGATTCTCATGCCTTCAATTGATACATCGTCTTCCTGGCTTTCTGCCTGCTTCATATCAGCAGAAATAAGGAATGGGAGCTGTACCATGAATGTGGTTCCTACATTTTTCTCGCTTTCAAATTTAATCGTACCGCCCATTTTCTCTATTAGTTTTTTTGTAATTGGCATACCAAGACCTGTTCCTCCATAAACAGATCTTGCACCGCCTGTTTCCTGAGTAAATGGTTCAAAAATATGGTTCTGAAATTCTTTACTCATTCCAACCCCGGTATCCTTGCAGTGAAACTCAAACAGTATATGCCTGTCATCCACCTGTGTTTCATAATAGCTGAGCAGTATCTCTCCTTTTTCTTTATTATACTTGACAGCATTACTTATGATGTTCATAAGGATTCTTTTTAAACTTTAATCACAGCACTTTTGCATGCTCTGTCAATGTGTTTATTTCCATAAATAAATTTTTCTTTGTACCCATTATATGGTTCCAGTATTGATACGTCAATCCCATTAATGTGCCTTCTCTTCTTCACTCTTTGTGAAAGGAAGAGATTGCTAGCTTTTACCAATCGCTCTTCCACTTCCATATCAAGTCTGCTTTGTTCTGGATTACCGAAATGGTGATCATGCGTCAGGCTGATACTGTTGACAATGAAAAACAGGAGCCAGCTGCATTACAACTTAGCTCCTGTCCTGTACATCTTGAATATAGAATTAGTAAAAACAGATTATCGGGACATCATACTGAATAAGACTATAAAGCTGTCCGGCATTTTCTGGTGGAAGATTGATGCATCCATGAGAACCACCTGTAAGATATCTGTCACCACCAAAGTACGGCTGCCAGTCTGCATCATGAAAGCCAATTCCTCCATTGAATGGCATCCAGTACGTTACCGGCTGTTCATAAGAATATGTTCCATTTGCTGTCATTTCACCTCGCAGCACGGACGGACTGCTCTTTGAATTCAGTGTGAATATTCCAGGGGGTGTTTTTCTATCCGGATCGCTTGGCAGTCCGGATACGATTTCTGATTGAAAAATAATATTTCCATTCTGATAATACCACATATACTGTTCTGTAAGATCTACCTCTATATATGTATCTCCGAGATCATTGATCCCGTGTGCATTTGCCCTCATAGAATATACCGGTTCCCTGGTTGTCTGGGTTCCTGACTGAATTTCCTGCATGAGCTGTGCTACTTCCTTGTTCTGATCAATCTTCCATCCATAGGCTGAGCCATATACATACACCGTCCTTCCGCTTGTGGTCTGGAATTGTCTTTCAGTGCCAACTGTATCATGATCTGCTGCAAGCTGTGCCACATAATCCACTACATGCTGCCGGAAGGCTTCATCATTCTGGAGCAGCTGCCCTTTCTCGTCAAACTGCAGCCAGTTTTTGATGGTACTCCCATCGAGTGTTACCGTTTCGTCTCCAAATGTATATGTGATATTTGCTTTTGTCAGGTTCTTATATGTATTTACCATATTCTGAAGTTCCGAACTTTCTTTCGTCACATCTGCTTTCTTATAGGCCTTTGGATCACTTTCCAGATCTACCTCTGCCGCATCGTTATCGATTGCCCTGCATATCATCTGATAAGCTTCTTTGGTATTTAATTCGTTGCCTTCCGTTTCTGGCACAATAGTGAATTCTGAGTTAACAAAACTTACATACGCATTTTCCGGTGCTATCTGATTCTCTTTTTTCGCACAATTTAATGAATTTACCTGTTCTTCCAGTTTCTCCCGGTTGAAAGAAGTCTCTTCTTGAACCATATAGTTTTTTGTTTCAAAAAGACTGCCGATCCATTCCCATGATTTCTGAGTTTTCAGTAGCTGGAGAACCGCACCGCTGGATACGTATTTATAATCAATGTCTTTTCCTGTAATGGCCTGCGGGTCCTGCATTCTTGCCCTTACCTGAATAGTATAGTTATCCTTTTTCCCAGCAATCTCCTGCTCAACCTCATATGCTGTCTTATTTGAACTGTCAATCCCATTGATGGTCGTCCCATAAAAGAAGTGATATGAGTAATAATAAGATATACCTGCATACATACAACAGCCTATAACAAAAATCATCAATATAATCAATATTACAATTTTCTTAATTTTATTTTTCTTCTTTTCTGAAAATATAATAGATCTGAATTCCGATTTATCCATCGGCACATAAACAACTGAACCTGGTCTTGCCGATTTTGTGGTTCTCATTGACTGCCCTATCACTTCTTTTGGTCTCATGTCTTATTTATCTTTCTTTGAATCAATTAGCTTTTTGCATTGTCACTGTCAAAATGTAATGTCTTATGGTACTTTGCATTTTCCTCCAGAAGTTTTTTCCATTTCTGTCCGTCTTCTTTCGTAGGATTATCAAAATTCTGCTGCCCCTTCAGTTCATCCATATACTGGATATAATCCAGGAAATAAATATCTACTGTCGAAATATCCCTGTCCTGAATTGCGAAGTTATTACAGTTTCCAGTAGACTCATTATATGGAAGTGTGTTTCCGTTGGCATCAAGAGCTACCATGAAGCAGTCACTGTTGGATCCTTCCTTATAAAGTTCATTTACCGTCAGTTCATACGGAGAACGAATTACGGATTTGAGTCCGATACCAGCATCGTTTGTATCATTCAGTTCCAATACTTCTGTCCGGGAATCATCTACTGTAACCGGGATATCGAAACTCCAGTCACCTTCATATTTGTAGTAGCCGGCATCCCTTCCATAGTTTTCATCATCCGCTTCTGACCACTCATAGTCTGCTTCCAGCCCTCTTACCTTCGTGATATCCAGATGCAGATTAAAAGTATCCGGAATCTCAATATCTTTAATATATTTCTGATATGCTCCACCACGCTCAGATACTTTATCGATAAACTCTTCCAGCAGTGCATAACCTTCATCCGTCTGATCATCTAAGTCCGCCTGAGTTATTCCCATCTCATCCATTACCTGCTGTGTCATTTCATTGTATTTCTCATTATATTCCGTATAGTCTTTTGCCGCCTGAGCAAGATCATAACGGAAAATGCATGCATAGGTGTTGTCATCCAGAAACTGTCCTTCCACCTGACCGTCGATCACCGGACTAGCTTCTGAATCAAAGTCCACACCGCCAGTCATATCCAGATCAATGACCGGTGTTCCACTTTCCGCCCTGGTTGACGTTTCTGGAAATGGCTTATCACTCTTAAACTGCATAGTTATATAGACTGCCTGGCTGTTGGCATATACCTCAGAACATGTAATTGTCAGCCCATCTGCTGTTTTAATGTAAGCATTCTCACTAGTGGCATTACCTGTCTTGTCCCCATCTGCTTCACTGCCATCTGCCGTTGTTCCATCAACGGATTCCAAGGTTGTTGCATAATCCGAAAAATCACCAAAGAAACTTACATTATCCTGCAAGATTTCAAAAAGCCCTCCTACAACCGGAATATTCTTTGCCATTACTGGATTGGTTGCACAGAATATAAATCCGACTGCCAGTACCGCTGCCATACCTCCTGCTACCCTGCCTCCAATTTTCATCCAGTGATATGGATCCTTTGGTGCTTTTTTCTGTAACACAGCATTATTTTCAATCAATCGATATGCCTGATTGATACGTTCATGCACGATTGCCGGCATTTCTGTATCCTTTTGAAGTTTTTCCTGAAAGTCTTTCTCATTATTATTTAAAGTCATCATTAAACACGTCCCTCCTTAACCTCATATCCATACATCTCTGCAATCTGTTTTCTACCACGATGAAGACGAGATTTCACAGTGCTTTCCTTCATATCCAGAGCGTCACTGATCTCCCGGACACTAAATCCTTCCATATAGTACAAAAGAACAACCAAACGATATTTGCTATCCAATGTTTCTAATACTTGTGCCCATTCCATTGCCGCATATTCTTCTTCGTGAAAAGGTGTTTCCGGCATCTGATCCGTATAAGTAACCAGCTTTTTCTTCTGTATCATGTCCTTACACTTGTTGATCAAGATTCGAATCATCCAAGTTTTAAAATATCTGTTCTGTTTCAGACTTTTCAGATTTTCATAACAGGAAAGAATCGTATCCTGTATTGCATCCGCAACATCTTCATCATTTTTCAGATATGCTGCCGCAATCTTATACATACTCTGTACATTCTCATCCATAAGTCGGCAGAAAGCATCTTTGTCGCCTTTCTTCGCTTTTCGTATCAAAACCTCATTCATTGTCGTCTCCATTCTCCTATATCAGACCGGTCGTCAGGAAATGTTGTATAAAAGCCTTTGTTTATGTGCTTCTACTTATTAGACGTGCGAATCCCTAAAAAGGTTGCAAATATTTTTAAAAAAATTATCTCAGATAAAAACACTCCCGAAATCGTTCAAAATTTTTATGATCATCAGGTCCTATTAGGGTATAAAAACAGCCGTACCATGTGTTTTTACATGATACGGCTGTCAATAATTCTCATACCCTCAGGATAGATTAATTGAATCGCCACACTAAGACTCTCCATTTTTATTTATGTAATAAAGTTTGATCCAGCATGTTTTTAATTTCATCCGGAAGACTGTCTATCATTGCATTTTCGTCCAAAAACAGTAAAGTTGTATATTTTTTCGCATCATTCGGTGCTGAGAAAATATGAGTTACTGTATATGCTGTTGTACTTTTAGAAAAACAATCTTCATCTCGCAGTGATTCTACTACAAAGCAATCGCCTTTTTGCTGTCCCTGATCATCATACTCTTTATTTAAGCATAGAGTAAAATTAAGATCTGTTGTGCCAAACTTATAAGTTCTCGTATCTGTAACAATCTCTTCCAACATAAAGCCTTCTGAGCCAGCCAGCATTGCAATCTGTCCGATATGCTTAATTTTACGCTTACACAATGAAAAAGGGTGCTGCGGTGTAAAAAATATCTGCGAAGCCTGAAGCAGTTTTTTTGCTGCATAACTATAAAACTTTTTTGCGGAAAGGTTTGTGGCCACACCTGTTAAGTGCCTGAAATTGGCAGCTTTATAAAGCACCTCAATATATCTGCCTTCAAATACATATAGAAATCTTTTACCTACTAAATGCTTCCTATACAGATCGGCAGCTATTTTAATCTCCTGTACGATTTTCTCTCTATCCTGTTGTTTTCCCATCTATCTTTTCCCAATCATCACTATAATATAAAAACAGCACCGGACAACTTTTTGTTATCCAGTGCCCATAATCTTAAAAAGCGGTTTTATGCTGGCTGTCAGCCGCGACATCCTTCCGAATGTCTAAAATGTCGCCGGTATCATTAAGTCCCCGGCGCGGACTCACCGTATCTCCCTGGTGTGGGCGTAATACCCTTCCGAGTATCAAATAGTCCCAGTAATTACCCTGCCCGGGCACAGTACAGCTTTTACGTGCCGCTACACGAAACCTTTTGGTTTAACTATATTATATGCGATACCCTAAGAAATATCAATAGTTTCTGGCAAAATCGATTGGCTGTATTTTATTGTACCCCATTACTTACCACTGTCTATGATTTCCAGGCCCTCAGGACAGATCAATCAAAAATCATATTCTCTGTCCCATCAGGTTTTAAAAATACTGTTTTCGAAATTCCATTGCATTCCAGCGTTACTTTCTGCTCACGGAAAGAACAGAGGCGAACCCTGTGTATCCTGCCCTCTCTCCATTCAAAATCAACTGTGATGTCACCCTGTGCCTTCATTCCCCCGACTTTTCCGTCTTTCCACTCATCCGGAAGTGCCGGAAGCAACAGGAAATGCCCTTTCCTGCTCTGGATAAGCATCTCTGCAACTGCAGCTGCAAAGCCAAAGTTCCCATCGATCTGGAACGGAGGGTGTGCACACAACATGTTGGGATAAATGCTGCCTCCCACACAGGAGATATTTTCCTCCCTGGTATAACGGAGCTGGTTTGATCGAGTAGGAGACGGCTTTTGCCGCCGACCTCTCACACCACCGGACATGCGGTTCCGCATCCGGCGGTTCAGTTAACTTGACATCTCGCTTTACAAAGATATTCCTCGGCTGAGAGTAAACCAAATTTCTTCAAACGTGCATTTGACATCGCATAACAAACAGTTTTTGTACGGCACACTCGGGCATATCCATGAAATCCCGCCGCACACCTTGCATTCTTTTTACTAATACCCAGTTTTACCAAATTTTTATATCTGGTTTTTGGATTTTTCCAGTGTTTCCATATGCACATCCTGAATCTATACCTGATTACTGTATCAAGTTTTCGGCTTACTGTAAGAATTGAGCCAATTTTAAAGTAATTAATCCATCCTCTTACTACCTCTGCTATCTTTTTCGCTTTGTATGAATTACTCACGCTCCACTTGCGGCTCGTAAGTTTCCTGACTTTCTTCTTTACTTTATCCAATGACTTTTTCGGAACTTTCATCCTATATTTCTTTTCCTGAAATTGATAATAAAAAGCAAATCCCAGATATTTTGCTTTTGTCGTACTATCATTATACTTTTTTATTATAAAAAAATACATAAACAACATTCGCCAAAACATGCACAAAATGTTATACTTTTACATAATAGCCAACTATTTTTTAACAATATTTTGTAGAATCGTAAAATTGCACAATTCATATTGTTGTATTTTGTGCAATATGACAAGGAAGACATTACTTGTATACATTATCAGCATACTATCACAAATCCAGGGTTGATTTTATGGATAAAAAACATCCCCTGTTTATTGGAAGCTGCGGTACTTATCATCTATACACCGTAGAAAAGCTTCCTACCCACCGCCCGAAAGGCCGGCTTGATTATCAGCTTCTTTACATCGCATCCGGACGGGCACATTTTTATTTTGATGGAAAACCTACTGTTGTAGAAGCCGGCAATATGGTACTCTACCGTCCACGTGAGGAACAACGCTATTATTATGGAGCGGATCAGACCGAAGTTTACTGGGTTCACTTTACTGGAAATAATGTAAAGAACTTTCTGAGAAGATATGGGATTGCCGACGATACCCGCATTATTTATACCGGTATCTCCATTGAGTACAAAAATCTATTTATGTCTATGATCGAGGAACTGAATCTGCAGCGAATTGATTACGAGGAGATGCTGATAAATCATTTCACGATTCTCCTGATCAGCCTCCATAGAATAGCACTGCAAAGGCCACGTAAAAAGAACCTTCAGAACATGAACGATATGGAACAGGCTGCACAGTACTTTCGGATGCATTATAATAAACCTATAAGTATTGAGGACTATGCTGTTTCCCACAATATAAGTATCAGCTGGTTCATCCAGAACTTCCGTCAGTATGCCAATACTACACCTGCTCAATACGTGCAGTCTCTGAGGCTTACCAATGCAAAAATGCTTCTGGAAACGACCAATTATAATATCACAGAAATAGCCAATCTGGTCGGGTACGAAAATCCATTATATTTCAGCCTCTTTTTCCGAAAACAGTGTGGCATGTCCCCTTCACAGTTCCGCAAGCAGCTGGTGCTGAATGCAGAAAACTGTCCAAAATAAAACAAACCAAAAAACGCTGGGAGCAATTCTCAGCGTTTTTGGTTGGTTTTATTTAACATAATATTATGATACTTTTTTTATCTTAGAATTAATGGACATAAAGCCTGCTTCAGGATGTCGCGGATAAATATTCTTATACCTGTAAGTACTCAGCACGATTCCCATGAGTCCATAAGAAACTATGATACAGCTTCCTCCGGCTGAAAAAAACGGAAGAAATGTTATTGATTGCGGAAATACGCCAAGATTCTCAAGGACATTTATCAAAAAACTGATGAGAAATACAATTCCGCACCCGCATCCCATCATCATACCCAGCTGATTTTTCTGTCGCAACGCAGTGTTAAAGACTGCAAAAATCAAAACCGCAAGAACACAGCACAAAAGTATAGCTGCAATTATTCCATATACAGATGACAGATAGGTCAGAATGTAATCCGCGTTAAATGCTGGCAGGATTCCCGTTACATCTGATTTGCTTTTCCCGATCAGCTTATTTTGTCTCCAAAGTGAATGCAACATTTTTGTGAGATAATCTGTTTCGCTACCGCTGGAAAACATCGCCTGTATGCGCGCAATTTGATATTCCGCCAGCCTGTTTCTCAGGTACATACCCAGGAAAGCTGCTATGGGCGCGGTCAAAAACACAGCCCAGATTCCACAGATAGTTCTTTTCTTTCTGACAGTAAACCAGTCCTTTTTGATTGCGATCGTCAACATAGTCAGCATAGTTACCAGCATCACACAAGTTGTCCTGAGTGCCGGCAGGCTGTAAACTAATATTACTGGAGCAATCAGCCATAAGATTGCTCTTACCAGTCCCTTATATCCCCACCCATGATATTTATATAAAATTGCTCCATATATGGGGACATAAAACAGCATCAGTTTTTGTACATCCATGCCTCTTCTGCCTCCTGGCAGTGATATAAAAATCCTTGCTCCGTTTACCTGGCCTCCTTCCAATATAACCAGCAAACAGGCGGACAATAAAACAGCTGCAATTATTTTTGAAAATTTTGCCAGTACGGTATAGTCCAGCAGATACAAAATCATCATGACAGCCAGCCCGATCATAACATGAAACACATATCTGTCAGAACCGGCTACCGCATTCTCACTGGCTTTTCCGGAAATCCCTGCATGTATCAGAACACCTGCAATGCTGATAAGTATAATCATTCCCAAAAGTTTCCATGCAGCTTGAGGTCTGTGGATACTGTCAAGGGAGATTCCTGTTTCCACAGGATCCCCCATGTCTCTGACGGCTTCCTTCTCTGCCTGTTCATGATCCATGCCTGCCTTCATGTTTTCCGCAATCTGATCCTCCATATGATCCTGCAGTTCCTGTTTTATGTATGGTCTGGCTTTTGTGCAGCGAATCTGTTCCAGCAATAATTTCAGATATTCATCCATAACTCACACCTCCAGTATAAGCACATTGGTCACTGCTGCAGAATACTCTTTCCATTCCTCTATTTTCTTTTCCAGGAATCCTCTTCCCTGTCTGGTAAGGCTATAATACTTTCTGGTCTTTCCAGCTACATCCTGTTCATATACTGTCAGGAGTCCTTTCTCTTCCAAGCTGTGCAGCAATGGATAAAGAGTTCCAGCCTTCAGCTCAAATACATTCTGAGATTTTTGCCTCAGTGTGTCGATCATCTCATATCCATACATATCCTTTTCAGACAAAAGTTTCATTACAAGCATTGCCATACTTCCTGAAACCAATGCTCTTTCAATAGCCATCTGGTCCACCCCCTTCTTAGAATAAGTTATATATCGGCGCTCTATGTATCGGTCATCTATATAATAGATTATTTTACATTATTTGTCAATATATCAATAAAATTTATCAAAACTAATGGCTATTACCATTCATTGATTGTTTCGGTAATTTCCATATTACGTATGCGCTTTGCAGGGGCATAGACAGATACAATAGCAGATATGAAGATAAAGGCAACAACGATTCCAAATCGTAGGATAGGAAAACTCCACTCAATTCCAAAATAATGTGCAATTAGACGATTATATAAAAATCGACTAAGAGGAAGTCCAATACCACATCCAACTATCAAACCAGAAATTGCATAGGTGTACGCTTCCGCAGAAATCATTCGTTTAAGCTGTCTATTATCCATACCAACAGCTCGCATTGCTCCATACTGCTTCATCCGTGCAGATACACTCATGGAGATGCTATTGACGATATTAAACAGCGAGATAATTCCGACAATAGCCAGAAAACCATAACAAACAATTCGTACCGCCAAATAGGTAGCATTATTTTGTTTATTGCTTTCACGTTGATCTGTGATAATAATGTCATCATTTTCAAGGCTTCTAATTTCTGCTATCGTTTCTTCAGTTGCATTTGAATCTAATTGAATTCCAATAAGACCATACTTTGTATTGCCCATGATACGGTCAAACACCGACACTTGCAATACCCGGTCTGCCGTTTGTGCTATGCCGCGGTTATGGGTAATCATAATGATGGTCTGCTCATATTTTTTCGATGTTTCTTTGAGCAATGCTATAACCTCGCTGCTATTTTGTGAATCCAGATTTCCCGTCAGCTCATCTGTAAACTGTACCCCTATTCCTTATGCCTTGAAAATAGAGGCTTTAACTGTATGCACACTTGTGTACTGTGTACACTTCTATTCAGAAAAAGGCAGGGCTTTTATACCCTACCTTGATCTCCCTTAAATACTATGAAAAATTTTCTTTTATCCTTTGATTGCTTTTATCCAGCACACAAAAGTACTCTTTTTCTTTTTTGTTTCCGTAACAGAATCATAGACTTCTTTTTCTTGTAATTTGTAACTTGTAATGTACGATACTTCTTGTAATCGTTTAGCAAGCCTTTGGCTTTCTTCGCTATTAGGTAATTCAACGCTATGTTTTTTACTTCTATCGCAAAATCCTGAATACCATTGTGAAAGTTCTGAAAAACAATTTTCAAAATCAGCCGCTTCTAAAATCGAAAGGCATTTAAACATCAACGTCTTTTTCCCTTTTTCATCTACATATTCCCAGGCTGCTGTAAATATCGATTTGTTAATCGTCATATTTGAATCAACTAAGTTTTCAGCAATTTTTGCAGTCATATAATTTTCTCCAAATGCATCCAACAGAACTTCTGCATTAGAAAAATTGAGAATAGGCGAAAGCAATAGTGTTTCTAATAATGTTTCTCCCATTGGAATCTTTTCCATTACTTCCATATATTCCGCTTGATTATACAAAATAAAATCTGGACATAAATCAGGATAGGCATCTTTAATTTCACCATATTTATTAACATCAAAAGGAATATATTTTTTCTTAATCAAAATTTCCACTTTCCGTCTCTCAACCTTCTCTATTGGAATATCAAATTCTAATTCCAACTGAGATAATAGTTTTTCAAAAGCAGAATCATCAATTGTACTTGTAATAAGTTCTTCGGCAAACACTTCATTTAAACACTGATTCTCTAAAAGTGTAAGTTGATCACTATTTGTTTCAATGTATTGAAGTAGTTCTGGCGTAATCTTATATCTGTCCCAATAACATTTGATATTCTCCCATTTCAAGCTTACTTTTCCTTTATCCAATAACTCATTCCAAAGAATTTTCACATCCTTATCAAAATCAGAATCGAACTTTCCACAGCATTCACAAATATCATCTACACAAAATTCTTCATGATTCACTAATTCCAAACAGATTTCGGTCTCTTCTGGTGCATTTTCCAACATTCTTTCTAACAAATCCATAATCTGTTCAACATCTTCCTTAGTATTATTAGATGCTAATATAATTTCCTTTACATACTGTTTCAAATTTTCTTGTATGTATTTAATTAACGGTTCATATCCTAGTGAAATAATTGTTGTATAATTTCGAGTATCTAAACCGGAAAGCATTGTATCATTTTCCAATTCCACAATCCTACGTATCATCGTATCATTTAACTCATAGCACCGATTTTCAAAAACATATCGCAAAATTTCCTCCGAAACATTTTCAATAGTAACATTCTTGAAAATAATTCCAAGTGTTTCAATTAAGGAAATCACCTTTTGATCTTGAATAGATGATAGCTGCTGTAATATATCTGGATTTTCCTCTATAAAGTCGCTCATCTTATTATTGTCATTTAATTCAAATAAGCGTTCTGTATCCACGTTATCAATAAGTAACTGTAAATAAAAAATTTTCCTTTCGTATGTTATCGATATATCCTGGACAATATCATTCCACATATCAGGCCAACGCATTGCTAATAATTGAATCAATCTCTCTTTATATTGAGTTTGCTCAATAAATTCATCTATAAACTCCCAGCTTTCCACTGTTCTATCAGATAATTGATCAATTAATATCATACGTTTTTCATTCTCATTCTCTTCAGACAATAAATATTCCAAAAGAATAAAATTGAAAATACTTTTTTGTTCGAATTCATACGGTTGTAAACGCTGTATAACCATTCCAACTTTTGTCAAATTATAATTATATGGCAGCTTTTCCATATTTTTTACTGCCAGTATATAATTCATATCTTCTTTTGTAATGCTTGTCCCCTTAAAATAATTGATATAGTTTGCGTATTTTTCATCAATGTATCCTCTTCGAAGCATAAATACAAGCAATTTATTTTCAGCAACTTTTTCAGATAGTACATTATGAACTCCAAATTTTTCTATCAGCTTTTTAAGTGACCAGCCTGAAAGTTCATGTACATTCTTCTTCAAATCTTCAATTTCACTTTTTATTGAACTAACACCTTTTTCTTGGACAAATTGAAAATTTTTAATTCTTTCTTGATATTGTTTAAAAACTTCTTGAAAATTATTCACAGTTTTTTCCGACTGAGAACAACTCCATGTATAATATTTAATCTCAACATCCTTTAATTGTTCAAGTTTTGATAATTCGAACGAATCTTTCATTATTTCATTTACTGAATATTCATCCCAATAACTTTTCTTAATTCTATATGGAATCCCCTGCCAATCCACCATAGCACCAAGCATAGCTGTTTTGAGTTCTTTTATGTGTTCTAAACAGTCATCATGATATTTTTCTAATTCCTGTGTAAGTTCATCAACTTCATTATGCCATTTCATACATTGTCCAGAGATATATCTTTGCTTATCCTCAAAAGCTTGTTTCACAACTCCTCTCTCCATCTGAAGTTCTGCAAACTCCCGTGGATACAAATTTTTAAAAATAATCAATGCCATCATTGTTTCATCTGACAATTTCAGTTCCTGATCAGTACGAATCGTTTCCTTATAAACAACAAACTCATTGTATATATTCTGAAGAATTCGCATATCTTCAACATATGGAGATACGTCTAATATAAATTCCTGTGAGATTTCATGAACAATCCCTTTCTTTTCAGATTCCTCAAGTTTTTGTAAAAAGATTTCTCCTGAATTCGTAGAATTTATAATTGGAATTACCGGAATAATAAATTCAAAGAATTTTGTTCTGTCTGTATCCGTAAATATATCATCTCTAATAGCATAAACAAAAACAATACGCCCTTTAATCCCGTCGTAGTTGTTCAATAATGTATTCAATTCCCGAAGATGGATAAAAATAGATGGATCTTCTAAGCGATCTAAATCCTCAAAAAATACAATTCTGTACTTTGTCTCTTCAAAGAAATATACAATTTCATCCATATTTTTATTAAATACAGTTTCCGCTGCCGTTTCAGAATTTTTCACAACTGTCTCTGTTGGCAATTTTACTTCATTTACTTTAAAGCGAAACAGCACCAAACGATATGTTCGGGCGATGATTGCTAATATTCCCGCACAAAAAACAAAGAAAATACTATCCGAAACCACTGCTTTTAATCCAAATTTTCCACCTGCCTCTTCTATTTTTTCAATTATCATTTGAAAAGTGTCTGGAAAAAATATAAATTCCGTCACTCCCCAAATTAAAAATATCAAAACCAAATATCCCCAGACACGTTTCCAATTGATTTTGTGTAGCTTCCGATATCTGCTCTGCGGGATCTTTTTATAATTGACTTTATAAAATAATTGCTTTAAAATTCCTAATTCAATTTCATCTTGTTTCAAAGAAATTTTCTTAGGATTTCCCTTCTCATCAGTTTCGTTTTCAACAAAAGTTGCCATTGAAACACGAAGCGATTTACTTCTAATAATTCTATGTTTTTTCAAATATGTATCAATGATACTACTTTTGCCCGCACCATATGGACCTGCCAGTGCAATATTTTTAACTTTCTTTTTCTTTATCGCCCAATGTAATGCCTTTAAATATTCATCTCCATTTTCAATATCATCAATGGGTGCCAAGTCTGTAAATTCATTTTTCTTTTTCTCTTGTATTCTTTTATTTATTACTTCACGAATTTTCTCCAAAAGTGCTATCGTAGAAATCCCTCCCTCAAATTTAACTTATAACACTATTGTATCATGAAATATTTGATGATACAAAATGAAAAAGTCTTGCTTTCTCCTCTATTTTATCCCCACAACCACCAGCAGGCGCGTTCTTCACGCCCCTGTCAGTCGCTGATTGTTTTCTTCTTCATTAAAAATTCTTAATCAGATTCAAGTCTCTTTTATTCAATGCTTTCCGCATTGCTTCATTTTCTTTCCGTAATGTCTCGTTCTCTCTTTTTAGTTTCGCTACCTGTTACTCCAGCTGCAAGATACGGTTGTCTATTGCCATATCTAAAATCTTTCTTCTCTTATCTACCATGCCAGCCTGTAGCTACAAAGCACGATCTACTGCCTTTCGCACTTCCGGGTTCTTATAAAAAAACCTCTGGACAGTCCGGTCTTTTGCATCAGTTTTGGAACGGTCACTTTATCCTCTTCTTCAATCATTTCCAGGATCGTCAGCTTTGCCCTCTGAATCTTCTCCAAGCTCTGCTCATGGTTTACTTCCAGCATCTTGCCATATTTGCTCATACTCTTTCCCCCATCCGGCTCATCTCTGCTCTGATTTCTCTTGTTTCATCTGCGATGATCTGGCGGCTCATCTTCCGGTAAAATTTCACATTCTTTACGGATGTATGGCCCAGTAGTTTTGCGATGGTCCAGTCATCCAGATGCAGTTCTGTTAAGCGGATACCATATACATGACGGAACATATGCGTTCCGAAGCCGAATAGTTCTCCATGATCGTCCCGTAGATCTTTTTTCTGGATCAAATCCATCAGCTTGTTTTGAACGGTATTGTACTGCATAGGCTTCTTGCTATTTTTCTCATCCACAAAAAATGTAAACCGTATCTCCATACCTTTTCTTGGTATATTCCATTACTTTTTCAATCAGCAGTTCCAATTCTGCGCTGATAGGCTTCACAAAGGTAGTTGTTTTCATCTGCCGGATCTGGATCATAGGATGTCCGTCCTGCCGATACAGGCAGTCTGTCTGCAGAGTAAGGGTATCAGATATCCTTGTTCCTAACATCTGGTGGATGACCATAAGCCGCTCCATTTGCTCATCCAGCTCCGCAAGCGCTGCATTAAAACGAATCAGTTCACTGTCTGAATAAGATTTCAATTTCGGCTGCACCTGTCTGGGCAAGTCACTGGCCAGAAATAAAATTTCTAAATGTGGATACCCATATAATTTTCCAATGGTTTCCAGAGTTCCCCTAAGTCTTGTCAAATCCATTCGGTAATTATTCATGTCTTCCGCTTCTGTTGCAAGGTACATCAGATGTTCTTCCAGCAACTCCCGGTTCAGTTCTTCTGCCGAATGGATATCGGGATATGTTTCTTTCAGATATTTGGATAGTCTCCGGATGGCTGTCAGTTCTTTGATAATCTCTCCTGCCACAATAATATTTCCTTTTGTAGCAAGCACTTCGCAGGCTACTCTGGAATTTTCATCATTCTTCAGACACACATCCAAAATGGCATATGCAATCTGGTCACACAATTTATCCGGATGTCCTTCTGTTACTGCTTCTGCTGTATAAAATTTTCTCATATGAATTTCCTCTCTTTCATGCAAAAAAGGCAGGATACCTTCCTTTTCACGGGAACACATCCTGCCAGCTTTCTTATTACTTTCATTTTTTATTATCATAAATCTTTCCAAAGAAAAACTCCCCAGATAAACTGGGGAGCCTCCAGAAGCTATACCTTACGGTCCTACGGCTTCGTTTAAACATTTATAAAGTACCCACTGTATCTTGATTGCTCAAGCGTGGGACTTAATCATAGTATCTCTATTCTTCTTTATTATATGCAACTACCTTCTCTTTGTCAACAAATTTTTAGCAGTCACATTTTACAGGTTGTATGCTCTTTTGAATTTTCCTTTTACAAGATTAAAATCTTCCGGTGTTAAAGTACCAATACATCCTCGATTTGCATCCAGCCTTGCCTTACTAACTGCACGTATCTCCTCACACTGAATCATACTGTCTTTATCCAAAAATTCATAAGTATGCATAGACGCTGGTATGGTTCTTCCCGGAATCACTTGCTTTTCTTCATCTTCTGTATCAGAATATAACAAAAACCATGAATCCTGAATCGGCAAACATCTTGCGTTTACTTTTCCTTTTGCATCGGTAATACAAACAACTACCACTTTTTCAGAATTATTGATTTTATTATTGGACATCACCAGTACCGGACGCATTTTATTTTTTTCCGTTCCTATGTTGTATCCCAAATCACAAAACCATATTTGTCCATGTAAAACCTGTCTATGTTTATTCGTATTAAATACATAATAGGAAATACTTGTCCACTTCCAGAAGATGCTTTCCAAGCATATCCTGCAGAAGCATCACCTGATAGGTTGAATTTCGATGGTTTTTCAGATAATCTCTGCGAAGAAAACCATACTTGCCAAGTTGATCCATCTGCTCACCGGATTTATAAGTAAGATCTGGAAGCAGATATCCATTTACATTCGTATACGTTAGTTTCATTTTGTTAGCACTCTCCATTTCTCATCATTTTTTGACCACAAATTTACTACATTTACGACAAATCTGACACTGCTTTACAATACCAGACAAAATGACTGATACCCCGGAAAGCCTGTAAAACAGGCACTTTTGGGATACACAAGACAGGACAAAAATCGACTTCCATTATCAAATAAAAAACGCGAATATTCCAGTGCTTAATAAGCCACTGATATTCGCGTTTCTTATTATCCTAACCACTTGAAAGATGGATAGTATCTTACAACAGCTTTCCCCACAATCTGGTCAAATCGCACGAATTTATTTTTCCATGAACGTGAATCCTTCGAATCATTCCGGTTGTCACCAAGCATGAAATAACAGTTTTCCGGAACTGTATATGGACCATAACTTCCGATCATTTTCTCCGGAATGAAAGAGTCATCCAATGGAGTGGGTGAACCATCAATGTAAACTTTCCCATCCTTAATTTCCACTACCTCACCCGGCAGTCCGATCACTCTTTTGATAAAAAGACGGCTTTCATCATCTGGGTATTTGAATATTACAATATCAAATCGCTCCGGGTCCTTGAACTTTTCAGAAATTTCATAACCGAACAGATTAAGATTAATTCCATACGCAAGCCGAAAGCCGAAAAGGCGGTCTTTCACCATAAGTGTTTTTTCCATGGAGGGTGAAGGGATTTTTGCGTTAATCAAAACAACATTATTGATAACCAGGGTAATTGCCACTACTATTACAATCAATTTCACATAGCCTAACAGTTCACGCCAGATTTTCATATTCTCCACCTCACTGTTCTTCATCATTCATATATCTGAACAATCTTTTGTCATATTTTGCTTCGCGATACCATCCAATTCCGATCATGACCACGCCTAATACAATGGTAACCGTTCTGGCCATTGTATCGGCTGAAAACAGGCAGCTAATTACAATTCCAGTTCCTGCACCTGTAAAAAAGTCAATAACAGACTTTTCCCGTTTCAATGATCCAAGCACTCTTTCTTTATCCATGGTTTTTACCATTTTGACATCTTCCTTTATTAAGACATCGAGAGAAATATCAAAACGGTTGCTGATGTCTATGAGAATCTGCAGATCCGGATAGCTCTTTTCATTTTCCCAATTAGACACAGTCTGTCTGGTAACATGAAATATTTTTCCAAATTCCTCCTGGGTCAGTCCCTTTTCTTTTCGTATTTTTAATATCTGCGTTCCAATGTTCATATTGCTCTGCTCCTGTTCTTCCAATCGGTTTTGCTTTCTCACCTGGATTATATAAAAATTTCTGCCAAATGAAAAGCAATTTACCTTTTACAGTGAAAAAACAGGTATGCAAAGCTTCTTTGACATAGGATTTTTGAAAACAGATTCACGTTTCTCTACCTAATCTGAATCCTTATTTTATCCCCGACAGGTGTCCAACCGGATTCTGCAGTGATTTCACCTGTAGCTCCATCATAATATGCGCTTTCTTCGGTTCCGTAATCTTCGTCCGTTTTATCTGCTGCGTCGGTATTTTCTTTCTGGTCTGTATCGTCTTGAAGCCTTACTTCTGTGGGAGCATCTGCCCCTCCGATAATTTGAGTTTCAACCTGATCCTCTGCATCTGACGGATTTTTTTCCTCCAAAGTATCCTCCGGAACCTCTTCTACCTCTTCTGTAGTCTCACCAATTTCTACAAAATCGTCATCAACCCAGACAGTGTCTGCAGCAGCCATGTAAGGTTCTCTGGTATAAAGCTGTAATTCCAGATAATCGCTGTCAATATCCGGGAGCAAAAGAACCGGGCTGTCAGAATCCAGCTGATACATACCCCAGAAACTGGTTTTAAAACTCCATTGAGATTTACCATCTGCCGAATTACTGCGCAGTTCATACTGTACCTGATTTCCTTTACTGTCTGTCCCCATAAGCATCATCTCATTACCATTATACAGCTTTTCCTCAAGTTCTTCCGGAATTTCTGCCTTAATTATACTTTGCAGTTTATTCATGGAAAAGTCTGTTAATTTTACGGTTCCTTCTTCTGTTTTAACAGAAACATCTTCCAGCTTTTTATGAACTGTCTGTTTCATAAGCTCCTCATGGGAAATAGAAAAATCAAACTCAAACTCTGCGAAATAATCTTCGCCAAGATTTTCATTTTGATAGGCACCGAGTACCAAATGTACTTCCGGATTTTCTCCCAAATCACCATCAAGGAAAAATCGAGATTCCAGAACAGCATCATAGACATTTTCATCCAGTCCAGTATTTAGCAAATCTTCGTCCGAATATGGCAGATGGTGTCCGCTTTCGTATTCTTCAATTTTCTGTCCATTTATTGTAGTTTTCTGATAATCAATGTCAAGCTGTGTATTGGCAAAGGTCCAGGCATCCTGGACATCATCCGTGTCCTTTTGCCCGGAAGATGTTTTTTCTGCATGCACCTTTGTTAACAGAACCCCATTATCCAGAACAACTTCTTTTAATGTTACAGTAATTCCTTTGTCTTCCTTAGAAGTATTCAACACTTCCGTATAAGATTCAATACCTTTTGGGAAACCAAGGGTTTCTCCTATGGACAATGTAATATTTTTTATTGCAGCCTGGATATGTGGATTAGAAAAGATAACAGAACCCAAGGTGACGATCACACAGGCAGCTGCTGCTTTGCTCCACCCTTTTGGTCTCCGGTTTTCCTTTTTTTCACTCCATTCCCGCTCTGCTTCCTCTATATATTTCGGATCAATATTACCAAATTCTTTTGAAAAATCAAACTTTTTCATATGCGTCCTCCTTCTTTTTCCAACAGTTTCAACAGCTTTTTCCGGTTTCTGTATAAATTCATTTTCACGCTTCCCGCTGACATATGATGCCTTTTGGATATTGCAGAAACAGGATCTAAAAACCAGTATCTTCGTACAAAAATATTTCTGTCCTTTGGAGACATTTCTTCCAAAAAACGATTTATGGTTTCCATCAGTTCTTTTTCCGCCAGCTGTTCTTCCACGGTATAAGTTACATTTAGCTGCTCCATTTCCTCCATAACATCTGCCATATGAACATCCGGGCGCTTGCCTGCAAACTTTTTCCTTAAGCGGTCAATACTAAGATTTCTTGTAATCCGACCGCAAAAGTGTGCCAATACAGAAGGATGCGTAGGAGGAATCTGTGACCATACCGAAAACCAGGTATCATTCAGACATTCCTCGGCATCTTCTCTATTCGCCAATAAATTCCAGGCAATCTTGTAGCAATAGGGGTGATACTTAGTACTCAATTCTATAATTCCATTCTCATCTCTTTTCAAAAACAGGTTTATAATTTCATCATCATTCATTTACAGGTTGTCCTCCGGGTTTCTTTAAGATAAAAGTCACTGTCCATAATCTGACCAGCAACAGATAAGGCGCCTTTTTGAATAAAAAAATTTCCATTCATATTATATATCGTAAAAAATAGTGGATGGTAACAAAAAAATTTAAATTTTTTCAGTTGAGATCCAAACTACAGTTTTGGTTTTCAGAAGATTACCTTTTAGGGGTAAAAGTAATGAAAAGCAGCCGATATTCTCATTTTATATATCATGAGATACCGGCTGCAACTGCTGTTATAAAATATTTAGTCCAATAAAACTCCCTCTATTTGTATTTTTTAGAAAAGATTTGCACGTCTAACTCATCACTGAAATAACGAGAATGTGACGCACAATTATTCAAGTCGTTGAGTCGCTCTTGAAAGCAAAACCGTATTACACTTGTAAAAAAGGTCTGCCGCTTCTGCACTCAGATTTTTTAGCAAGTGTAATATTCTACATATTCCTGAACTATCCTTATGGAGTAACATATCACTGATATGGACAAACAGATACCTTTCGACGATCAATCAGTCTATTAATTGTTTTAGTACCAACATCAAATTGAATCAATTTCTTTATATAACTTTATTAATTGCCTAAGCAAATTTTCATATTCTTTTATTGTCTCATCCGAGTCAGACTCTTTTACTATATCCTTGTCATTTCGTAGATTAGAAATTTCAAATGGGTATTGGTTCAATAATTTGATTGTTTCTTTGCAATTTGGGATTAATTGATTTCTTTTATTATATGGAATCGCATTTATGCGCTCTCTTAAATTATGCCGCAGATTGTATGCAAGCCAGTCTGCCGTATCAAAAAAAGCACGATATTCATGTCCATATGCTTTCTCAAGATTTCCTTTGATATAAGAATAGTAATCGTATCCTTCCGGCACTTTTTTGGTTGTGCTAGCAAAAATCCTTACAATATGATCATATGCATCCCGGTGCTCTTTTAATGGCTGAATCAATGCATCCCCATTTTCTGATATTTCTTCGGCTGTAAGTAGATAAATTTTGGTTTTTTGATGTAATTGATATATCTTTTTCCACAACAGTCCAATCTCATCGTTTTGCATTAGATTAAAAACATTTTGTTCAGCCATTTAAAATACCCCGCTATTGAATTAATGAATTTTTAACTTTGACTCCTTTTCCCTCATTACCAGAAACGATTTTTCATCTAGAATACGGTCACCAAAAATCCGCCAGGATCCACGTCGCTTTATTCGGTACGCTTTAATAGTGGAGATTTGTCCGTTTTCACAGTTTCTTGAAAAATTTTTCCTATATTTAAAAGTTTCTACTATCCCCCATAGAGTTCCTGCAACTATAAAAAAAAGAAGTACTGCTACAGCTTCAATCATAATTATTCTCCTTATCATCCCAGTTGCATGCATCGTCACAATCGGACTGCATCCCAAGGTCTTTTGGTTCAATCACATTTCTTACACTACTACCTGCACTATATTTTTCTCTTCTGTAAATTATGCTAAGATGAACAAATATTTCTCTGTAAAGTAACAAAAGAATAAATCCAACAAATATACAGGATAGTAATATAACTCCTTTCCTAGATGCCACAGATTGCAATTGTGGATTTCCAAGGAAGCAAACTGCTGAAATCAAATCAATCAATGCAAGCAAAAACGTAATTCCCTGCAATAAATTCACTTGAAATACCTGTTTTTTCTTTGCAATCGAACACCCAGCATCATACATATTGTTAATTGCCTGCAATAATATCGTAATATAAAATGGTTTTATATCTGTCATGCTAAATCCACACACTAGTTCTATAAAAATGGTAGCCGTAAAAACCATAGTTTTTATCAGACATTCTAAATAGCTGTCCGTTGTAAGTTTTTCAATCACTCCATGCCCTTCCTTCGTAATCCAAAAAAAGCAGAGCCATCCCTCCAAAAGGAACGAACTCTGCTAATATTACAATCCTCGGCAGGATATTATGCCAAAGCCCCTACTTTCTTCGGATTTCTTATGTTTAATTTCTAAAAAACATTTGTATAATCATAACATTATACACCTTGAAAAGCAAGCATCTTTTTAAATTTTCAAAAATCAGATGGTATCAATCAGATCACTTCCACTAGTAATCTGACTCCAGTGATTTTCACGTTTGTCCGCATTTTTCTCAAAGTATGGAAGTCGCGTTTCTTCCAGTTTCTCCAGACATGGGATGCTTCCATCCAGATACTTTTTGATTCTCCGGATGGTACTGTTAAGTCTGGTAATCACAGATCCAAGTTTCACATCCATCAGTTCATAGCCAAAGGGCTTTGCTTCTGACATCCACAGGTCTTCTCTGAAAATTTTCATTTTTTCTAAATTATCTACGATTTCCGGAATTTCTTTTTCACAGATTTCTTTTAAAGCCGGTTTCTGGTTCTTATCTAAAATATTTTTATATGGACACCAAGATCTGCCTTATAGGTCAGCACTGCTGCCAGCTTTTCATAATAGGCAAATAGAGTAACATATTCCGGGGAATTCTCCTGGCAGATTTCCATCATCTTCTTTAATTTCTCATAGTAGGCACCTGTGCCAACGCCGCTCTCCACCACCTCCCGATCAAAAGTACCAGCCATTGGATCCTGGTACAAAAGATATTTAGATGGATTCTGCGCTTCCTGATTTGCCTTTCCATTTAAGAACAATGAGTCGAAAGCATCCAAAACCATAAAATCTTTCAGATTTCCACCCACATACTCCTTAAACTCTTCCTCCAATAATCCGAAAGTTTCTATACAAACAAATAAAGTTTTATCATAAAAGTCCCAAATACCATTGTCAACGGATTTTTCGTATATTTATATTTTTACCGTCTCATAACCAACTCTCTCACTTCGAACATGTAGCAAAAAATCTATCATACCAGATAAGGAATGTCAAAACTGTCCAGATTTTACGGCTGTTATCTGCCTTTTTCTCTTTGTGCTCTTTCAGAAGTAAAAGAAGCTTATCTGTATGAAAAAACTCTTCTGCTTCTTTCGAGGTAAATAACTCCTTTACCATCTGATACCAGTCATCCTGCCGCAGCCACACACGGATTGGAATTGGAAAACCAAGTTTCTTACGTTCATCGGTTTCCTGTGGTATGAATTGGGAAACAGCTTTACGGAAAATATATTTGGTTGTACCCGCTGCAATCTTGGCTTCTTTCGGAAGCTTGGCTGCAAAGTCAAAAACTTCTTTATCCAGAAATGGTACCCTGACTTCCAATGAATGTGCCATGCTCATTTTATCTGCCTTCTGCAAAATATCGCCAGGAAGCCAGTATCTCAGATCTACAGACTGCATTTTTTCCATGTCTTGAAGTGATCCTCTGTTTTCTGACTCAAGTTCTTCAAAAAATGGTCTTAAATATTCCTGTGTGGAAGGTCCTGTTACTTTATTTTTCAAAATCTGCGCTTTCTCTTTTTCACGGTAAATATATGCATTTCCGATGAAACGTTCTTCCACTTTCATTCCTGCACGGATAAGGAAATCCCGTCCCTTCACATCCGGCAGCTTTGCAGCCAGTTTTCCAATTACACGTCTGACACCAAATGGAATCCAGTCAATTTTTTTCAGTGATTCCGGTTCTCTGTAAATATTATATCCACCGAAAAGCTCGTCTGCTCCTTCTCCGGAAAGAACAACCTTGACATGACCTGCCGCCTCTTTTGAGAGAAAATAGAGTGCAACGGCGGAAGCATCAGCAAGGGGCTCATCCATATGATACATAACATCTGGAAGGGCATCCCAGAATTCCTGCTTGGATATGATTTTCACATGGTGTTTCAAACCTGCTTTTTCTGCCACTTTGGCAGCTTTGTTTACTTCACTATATCGGTCTCCCTCATCGAATCCCACTGTAAATGCCTGATCTGCACCAGAGGAAGAAGCCAGATAACCGGAATCCACTCCCCCGGATAAAAACGCGCCGACTTCCACATCACTTAACATATGGTGTTCCACTGAATCCTTTAAATTCTCTGCAAGCTGATTCCGCAGCTGCTCCATATTCGTCTTACGGTCCCATTGGCCTGGTGCAAGCTTTGTTTTGAAATAAGTCTTTATCTCATAGTTTCCGTTTTTATATAAAAGCATATGACCTGGCATAAGCTTATAAATCCCCCTAAAAAAAGTTTCTTCCAGAGGGGAATATTGAAATGACAAATACTGCTCCAGTGCCTTCTGATTTACTTTCCTTTCATAGCCTGGAAATGCAAGGATACTCTTAATTTCAGAAGCAAATACAAAGTGTCCATCTATTTCGGCATAGTACACAGGCTTAATTCCAAAAAAATCCCTTGCAAGCATCAAACTCTGCTCCTGTTCATTCCATACAGCAAACCCAAACATTCCCCTGAGCTTATCCAGTGCCTTCTCCCCATACTGCTGAATAGTATTTATCAGAACCTCCGTGTCAGAATGAGTACAGAAAGAAATGCCGAAAGCCTCAAGTTCTGCCCGCAGTTCCTTATAATTATAGATTTCTCCATTAAAAACAATATGAAGGTTTCCGTCCGTACTTTCCATAGGCTGCTGCCCATCTTCTAAATCAATAATACTAAGTCTTCGAAAGCCCAGCGTGATCTTCTCCCTGCAAAAAGAGCCCTCACTATCCGGACCCCTATGCTCAATGGCTTTCATCATCCTTTCAATTACTGTCTTCTGATCCTGTCTGTAACCTGTAAATCCACAGATTCCGCACATTTTATCCTCCGTATCTATTTGATGTAGTTTATACGCTGCAGCAACTTTTTTACCACAATTGAATCCCACATGGTCACATCGTAATCATAGTGGTCTGTGAGTCTGCGCCTCAGCTTGTGTTCTCCCTGTTTTTCTACAGATGTAGAAATCTTTTCTAATTCTACATCTATAGAATCAAAAAGTCAATCTTATTTTCTACAATTGTAGAATCTATGTCATATATTTGATTACCCGTCATGACATACCCCAATGACTCAGTTCTTACAGATTTTCAAACGGTGTGAATGCCTCACTGCTGATAAAATGAAAAGCCGGAAAAACGGTCTTTTGTTACAGAGCCATTTTTCCGACTGTATGGTTACCTATATTTAGTCAACTACCCATTACCTAAAGGTAATGGGCTTGGCAGACTTAGCCAAAAAGAACCGATATCAGTCTTGCAAAGACCTTGTATCGGTTCTTTTTGTATTTTCTCATTATCTAATTATGGGAGGATTTTTCTGTATCACCGAAAAAACTTTTATCCCCGCACTTCAAGCCACTGGTCAATGTTCCCAAAATGTACCGCCTGCAGGTTATCTACATCAACCAGTTGCGGGAAGCTGTTTCTGATGATCAGGACACCGTTTTCCTTATCCTGTTTTTCTCCACCGCCAGCGATGCCTCCCATGGTCCTATCAAGTGTTAAAACTGTTCCATCTTTATAACGCACCTGGTCAATACTAGTTCTGGCATAAAGATCCATGCCATAGTCCGTACCTGCGTACTCAAATTTGTTTTTTTCATCTTCATACACCTTCATAGCTTCATCATAATCAAGATATAATGACCATAAAAGGGGCGTTACTTCCATTTCTTTCACAGTGATTTCATAACCTCCAAAATCACATTTCCGGTTCACTTCCAGAGTTGTCGGAGGCTTTACTGCACCCAGAGTCCATTTAAAATCCCATGTTCCATCTGTAATAACAGTCGTATCATAATCTCCTTCCTCCGTAAGATTCTTTAATGTGATTTCTACTGTTTTATTACTCAGATCATAATCACCGTCATAGGATATACAGGCGTTAAAATGTTTAAGATGTGCAGAATTTTGATCTGTTTTCAGTAACACATCCTGTCCTACCCCAATATTGAAGCTTCCAAATCTGTTATCGTCCACTGCATATACTTCTTTTCCATCGATCTTAAAATGTGTCATCTCCTCAAAAGAAGTATGATCAGTCATAGAAATACTGTCATCTGTTTTCACTTCAAAAAAAGCATACAGGAATCCCTGATCCTGAATAGAATCTGTCAGGGTAACCGTCACACCATTTTGTGTTACAGACTGGTCTATATTCTGAATATAGGTTGATTCCTGCAGTGTCTTCTGCTGTTCTTCCGATGGCTCCAGTCTTTTCACCAGGTAATTATTCCATTTAAAGAACTCTTTTGCAGCTACAGTAACAGCCATACCAGTACAAATTACTGCTGCTGCAATCAATAATCGGCCACTGATTTTTTTTCTTTTGTATTTTTTATCAACTGAATCCGCCTGTTCAATCTGTTTTAGTGTATCTTCAAATTTATTATGAAAATCCTGTGGTACTTCCGGTGCGATATTATTCCATTTGTTCTCTAACATGACATTTTCCCCTTTCCTGTTATTCTTTTTAATTGCTTGCTGTTTTTCCCAGTTGCCGGTCTTTTCTCTTCTTCGGATAACTGCTCTTTCAAAAACTCTCTTGCACGTGAAAGTCTGCTTTTGATCGTTCCTTCCGGAATATCCAGAGCCTCACTGATCTCTTTCAATGAAAATCCTTCTAAATAATACAATGTTACCAAAACCCTCAGATCCTCCGGAAGTTCCATAATCGCCATATACAAATGACTGTATCTGTTCTTCTCAGTCGTTTTCATTTTGTCCATATATTCTTCATATGGAATAACATTTTTTCTTTTCCGAAGAATCCCTTTGCATTCATTGATCAATATCCTTGTGATCCATGTTCGGAAATATTTTTCTTTCTTTAAAGTGGGAAGTTTTTCATATGCCTTAAGAATTGTTTCCTGCACAGCATCCCCACAATCAGAGTCATTCTTCAGAATGGACTTTGATATATGATACAGCATGGCTTCTGCATCCCGAACCTCCTTAATAAATACATCTTTTGTCATAACTTTGTCTTCTCCTTTTGTCCAGCTGGATTACTACTCATGTTTACTTTTACACTAATTAGATGCATCGGAAAGGAAATCGGTTCTCATAAAAGTATTTTTTTCCGTTGCCTCTTCCATTGCCAACGAAATATCCACTTTTTTTAATCTCTGTTCTGTTTGTGTTTGTATTTTTTATGTAATTCCGTAATATATTCCTCAAGCTTCTCTTTGTCTTACTCTTCACAGGCGACAAAAACAAAACACTGCTTAGATCAATCCGATATGCTTTCCCTGTTTTCTCACCCAGTTTCTCTGTATATGTGCAATGAAAGATGAGATACTTTATCTCCATTCCAGACAGGTACGAAGAGCATGACTCTCACAAAGCAGTGTTGATTCAGATAGTTGGAACCGTTGTGTGCGGCTCAGTATAGATAATATCAGCAGAAATAAGGTATCTGCTGTCGGAACAGAAAAAGTTTCAAAATAGATCAAAAAATATTGCTGAAGTCTGCCTATCAGTGTTTTTTCGCTGTATAATGTTTTTGCCGTACAGGTTCACTTTCCTTTGTAATATTTTATGCCAAATTCATTATACATCAGAAAGTCCTGTACGATATTTTTTTATGAAAAAGTTGTAAAGTGGTGTATCAATATCGTAATTTTCCAAAAATGAAACTTTTTGCTCTTTGACAGGATATATAAGAATGTAAAGGTTAAAAGCTTTTAATTTTTGAAAATATTAAAAAGAAAGTAGGATTGATATGACAGATGAAGAAGAACTTTTGCAGCGTCTCAGGAACAGAGAAAAAATTCAATAGATGAAGCAATCCGAATTTATACGCCGTATTTGAGTACTGTTTTGTATCATATGACCGGCAATTCACTGCCGAAAGAGGATATTGAAGAAATTGTGGCAGATGTGTTTGTTGTACTTTGGAAGAATACCGGGAGGATAGATTTACAGAAAGGTACATTACGGTCATATCTTGCTGCTGTTGCCCGGAATTTTGCTCTGAAACGGATAAACAGAAAGATGGATCATACATCTCTTGAAGATATTGAACTGTCAGATGGCAAAAATTTCATGGAAGAGAATTTTCACAATAATTATGTATGGGAAACAGTTATGAGCCTTGGCGAACCTGACAGCGAGATTTTTGTAAGGCGGTATAAATTTGATGAAAAAATCAAGGATATTTCAAAAGCAATGGGACTTAATATTTCTACAGTTAAGACCAGACTTTCAAGAGGAAAAAGAAAACTCAGAAAAATGTTATCGGATGCGGAGGAAAAATTATGAGAAGAAAAAATTTGCTTAAAGAATTGGGAATACAAAAACAGGCAGATATTTCCTGCAATGCTCTTGATATTGATACAGAGAATGTCAGACAGAGAGTTTATGCAAAACTTGACTTCGCAGATACAGAAAGGAAGCAAACGACTATGAGATCAAAAAAGAAAATATTACCTTTGTTGATAGCTGCAACACTTACAATTGGAGTTACTGCTATGGCAGCAACAGGAAAGATTTCAATGTGGACAGGTTCATCTGCATCACGTGCTGATTATACATCTCTTCCAACGTCAGAACAGATTACAAAGGATATTGGGTATAGACCGGTATTGATTGATACCTTTGAGAACGGGTACTGCTTCAAAGAGGGCAATATTATAAAAAACAGTTTTAAGGATGGCAATGCAAATGTAATTGAGAATTTTAAATCTGTGTCCTTTGATTATCAGAAGAATGGAGATGTTGTATCGTTTGAACAGCAGAAATTTAACTCAAAGCTTACTCCGTCAGGTGATATTATTGCCACTGTAAATAGAACAAATTTGTATTATGTACATTATATAAATAAAGTGGTATCGGATGATTACGAATTGACAGAACAAGATAAAAAAGACCAGTCCAGTGGAAAAGTTGTATTCAGTTACGATGACAGCACTTCTCAGATTGAAGTCAGTCAGGTTCAAAGCGTTAACTGGAATAAGGATGGCATCCAGTATGATCTGCTGCAAATAGATGGAAAATTACCTGCCGGAGAACTTGCAGATATGGCGAGAGAGGTTATTAATAACAGAAGATAATCGAGTAGGAGGGAGTGATTAGCTCCCGCCCTTTTATCGAAACCGCCGTGCGTACCGTTTGGTACACGGCGGTTTCAATGAGTTGACGTGCACAGACTGATAGGCTTCCAATACATGCTACAGTGCAGTGCCCTTCCCGGGAATAAATAAACGGCTCATATCTGCATGCTCCAGTTCAAGAAGCGCTATTTTTTTGTCAATGCCTCCGGCATATCCTGTCAGGCTGCCATTTGCGCCTACTACACGATGACAGGGAATGATAATAGAAACTTTGTTGTGTCCAACTGCACCGCCTACAGCTTGTGCAGACATATGAGAAAGCTGCTGCATTTCAGCTACTCTTCGTGCAATCTCTCCATATGTGATCGTCTGCCCATAAGGAATCTGTAATAAAATCTGCCATACTGCCTGTCTGAATGCGGATCCGGAAGGATGAAGAGGGGGAGTAAATGTGGGGTCCTCACCGGAGAAATATATATCCAGCCATTTTTTTGCCTCTGTAAGGATTTTCGTCTCCTGCACTATTCTTTTATCAGGAAGTGTATTGGCAAAATATTTCTGGCCTTCAAACCACAGACCGGTAAGCCCAATATCATCGGCAGCCAGTAAAATATTTCCCAGAGGTGATAAATATGTAGAGATATAGATCATTTTCAACCTGCCTTTCAAAAATCATATTCTCCCATATATGATGAACAGAATACCGGTCAATGTCAAGATGGCATACAGTAAGAATTATGTTAATGCGATCGTAGCTTCCAAGGTTCAGAAAAGAAGCTGTTCTTTCAGTTTCCATTTTCTGTTCCTGGAAGTAAAGGCTGCCTCCACAGAATTCAGAAGTAGCAGCCTTTTCTGCTCCTGGGTAAGATTTAACAGAGATTCCATATATCGGAATTCCCGGGAGAGGGTTGTTCTTTCAATCGCCGGATCATCGGTATTTAAGGTTACCTTAAGTCCCATTTCGAGAAATGCTTTCAGCGGATAATCAGACATTTCTTCCACAGCTTTTGTCTGGCGGTTGCTTGTAGGACACATTTCCAGAAAAATCCCCTTATCCTTTACAAGCTGTATCACTTCCTTATTTCCTGCAATCCTCACACCATGGCCGATCCTGACCGCACCCATATGGACAGCTGTTTTTACATCCTCTGCATTTCCGGCCTCGCCTGCATGGATGGTAAATGGAACCTGATATTCTCTTGCTTTTGCAAAAAGTGCCTCGTAATTTTCTGTTGGAAAGAGTGCCTCGGCTCCTGCAAGATCGATAGCAACCACGCCGCCATCTTCAACAAGATATTTTTTTGCCAGCTCCAGAGTTTCCAGATTTTCTTTCTGGTTAAGATCACCGCGCATACAGCATAAGATCAGATTACCGGGGATGGGAGCTCTTTTCAGACCACGTAATGCAGCATGGATCGCTGTTTCCTGAGTCATTTCCTTCTGTGTATGGAACTGTGGGGCAAAACGAAGTTCTGCGTAGATCACACCGTCTTCTTTCATTTCAGAAAGGATAAGATAAACAGCTTCTTCCAATGCCTCTTCTGTCTGAAGAAGGGAAAGAGGCAGGTCAAAGCATTTCAGAAAATCATTGAGATTTTCGCAGGTATCCGGTACAGAAAGGAGAGAAAGAAGCTCTTCATCTGTTGCAGCCGGAAGTGTGATCTGCTGCAATGCGGCAAGTCTTCTGGCTATCTCTGGGGTAATGCAGCCGTCCAGATGTGCGTGGAGATCGATGTAGTGATTAATGATATTTTCTGTTTTCATAGGCGTTAAGTACCTCCCTGTCAGGATTTATTCTTATCCCGGAAATGATTTTATATTTCTTAAGGTATCTGCCGGAATGAAATATTAAAGTGAATTCCGAGTTATATTTCCTGTGTGGCTTTTTTTAACCAGGATTTCTCTTCTTCATTCAGATATGGGGAAATTTTTTCGTATACAAGGGCATGATACTGATTGAGCAATTTGCGCTCTCCTGCTTCCATCTGTCCCGGATCTATACCTTCCAGATCAAATGGTACCAGGGTCAGTGGCTCAAATTTCATAAACTGGCCGTAGGATGTTTTTTCAGCTTTTTTGCAGACTACAAGATTTTCGTGACGGATGCCGAATTCATTTTCCGCATAATATCCCGGTTCATCGGAGGTGATCATTCCTTCTTCCAGAACAGGAGCCGGAAGCTCGGCAGGGCTTTTCCAGCGGAAGCTCTGCGGTCCTTCGTGTACATTGAGAAGATAACCTACGCCATGGCCTGTTCCGTGGTTATAATCCTCTCCCATAGCCCAGAGAGGTCCTCTGGCCAGTGTATCCAGATTCAGGCCGGTACAGCCGTAACGGAATTTTGCTGCTGCCAGGTGCAGGTGTCCACGGAGTACTGCTGTGAAATATTTTTTTTCTTTTTCAGTAACCGGGCCAAGTACAACGGTGCGGGTGATATCAGTGGTGCCCTCCAGATAATGTCCGCCTGTATCCATCAGAACCAGCCCTTTTGGCTCCAGTGGAATATTGGTTTCTTCTGTTGCACTGTAATGGACAATGGCTCCATGTGCACCGTAGGCAATGATGGGATCAAAGCTGTTTCCCTGAAAATTCTCCTGTACGGAACGGAATTCATAGAGCTTATCAGCAGCGGAAAGCTCGGTGATCTTCTTCATTCCCACATTTTTCTTCAGCCAGTGGATAAACTTCACCATTGCAACGCCATCTTTGAGGTGGGCAGTCTTTTCATTCTGGACTTCGGTTTCATTTTTGATGGCTTTTGGGAGAAGGGTCAGATTTTCACCGTCTAGGACCGTTACCTGCTTCGGAATACTGCTGACCAGCCGGCTGTTTACATTGCTTCTCGAAAGATATACCTTTTTCTCTTCGGGGATCGTCTGTACATAGGTGTAAATATCATCATATGGATAAATGGCAATACCGTCTTTGGAAAGTGCTTCCTTAACAGAATCCGAAAAGGCTTTTTCATTGACAAAAAGACGGAGTTCACTGTCATCCAGCACAAGATAGGAAAGAACTACCGGGCAGCAGTGGATATCATTTCCGCGGATATTTAAAAGCCATGCAATGTCATCAAGAGAAGTGAGGATAAAGAGGTCTGCCCCCTTCTCTTTCAGTTTGCTGCGGATTTCCCGGATTTTGTCTGCTCTGGACCTTCCGGCCCATTTTTCGGATAATTCCATTACCGGTTTACAGGAAAGTGCCGGACGATCATCCCAGATATTTCCGATGAGATCCTCATTTACAGAAAAACGTACCTGTTTTTTCTGAAGGATTTTTTCCAGCGTCTCTGCTTCTTCTGCGCTTACGGTACGGCCATCGAAGCCGAGACACATTCCCTTTTTCAAATTTTCTTCCAGGAATTTGTGAATCGTTGGTACGTCCGGTTCTCCTATTTTAAACAGAGTAACCGGCGTTCCCTCTAACTGCTGTGCAGCCTGGATAAAATATCTTCCGTCTGTCCAGAGTCCGGCCATATCCTGCATGATCACGGCAGTTCCGGCAGAACCGGTAAATCCAGTGATGTATTTTCTGCATTTAAAATAATCTCCAACATACTCAGAACCATGAAAATCATCGGTCGGAACCAGATAAGCATCGATTCCCTTTTCCTTCATTTGTTTTCGAAGAGCTGTGATACGTTCTGTAACTGTCATAATCTTATGCCTCCTCTGTATAACTGTTCTTTATCGCAAAGCCATGATCCATAGGGCCGCTTCCTTTTCCCAGATCCAGCATGGCAGCAAGGGCTCCGGAAATATAGTCCTTGGCACGGTTTACAGATTCCACCATGGAAAATCCCTTTGCAAGGTTGGAAGCGATGGCTGAGGAAAGAGTACATCCTGTTCCGTGGGTATTGGGATTGTCGATCCTTTTTCCCTCAAACCACTGATATGTTCCATTTACATAGAGAAGATCATTGGCATCATTGAGCTTATGTCCGCCCTTGCAGAGAACTGCACAGTGATATTGCTCGGAAACCTGTTTTGCAGCTTCGATCATATCATCGGCGCTTTTGATCTTCCGTCCGGTAAGCACCTCGGTTTCCGGGATATTGGGGGTGAGAAGATCTGCAAGAGGAAACAGTTCCTCCTTCAGAACATCCACCGCCTCCTCGCTGATCAGTCTTGCACCACTGGTGGCAACCATAACCGGGTCCACCACGATGTTTTTTGCCCGATACCAGCGGAGCTTTCCTGCGATCATATGGATCAGATTACTTTCGGAAACCATTCCGATCTTTACTGCATCCGGAAAGATATCCGTAAAAATACAGTCCAGCTCCTGCCCCAGGAACTCTGCGGTTGCATTCTGGATGGCTGTGACACCGGTGGTGTTCTGGGCAGTCAGTGCGGTGATGGCACTCATGGCGTATACTCCGTTTGCCATCATGGTTTTAATATCGGCCTGGATCCCGGCTCCTCCGCTGGAATCGCTGCCTGCGATGGTTAATGCTGTTTTCATCTTTGGTTTCCTCCGTTTTCTGTGAATATATGATTCTGTAACTCTGTCAGATCCCGACAGTAGATATAGGCATCCTTTTTCAGCTGTTCCTGATCCGGTTCTCCCAATGCGTCATAAATACCGGCAGTCAGAAATCCTGCTTTTCCGGCAGTCTGCAACGCGTAGAGCGAATCCTCCACAACCAGCGTCCGGGATGGATCCGATCCCAGTGCTTCTGCTGCTGTAAAATAGACCTTCGGAGAATGTTTGCTTTCTCCGGTCTCACTGGTGGTATAGATTTTATTAAAAAAAGAAAGAAGTCCGTTTCTTTCCAGTGCCCGGCAGATATGTTCCCTGGGGCTTGATGTTGCCACAGCAGCCGGGATTTTCTGTTCTGTAAGACATTGAAGAAGCTCCCTGGCACCTGATTTTGCCGGGACCTCTTCAAAATAGTATTTACGGATCCGGGCTTTCAGATCCATCACGATCTTTTCTTCGGAATACTCAAGAGTAAACCTGTTTTTCAGCCAGGCCGCTCCCTGCTCCATACTCATGGGAAAAAGGATTTCATCCATTCCCGCAACCGGCTGATATCCCAGATCTGTAATATATCGTTTTCCAAGCTCCTTCCAGACAGAAAGCGAGTCCAGAAGGACACCATCTGCATCAAATATCATGGCTTTTATAGGAAAAATCATGTTTATACTCCTGAAAAATTTTTTGTTATACTCTGTCATTGGAACATTACGAAATAATTTTCCATGATATAAAAAAATGACATAAAAAACGCGGATATATCACAAAAGATATATCCGCATTTATTATAAGCCGCAGATTCCCAAAATGCAACCGGGAGTTAATGAGGCTCATCTGAAACAGTAGCTCTCTGTTTTCAAAATATTTTTTATTCTTTACCGTTAAAACAATATGTGCATACATTACAAGGATCGATTCCAATGGATTCCAGAAGATCATCCAGTCTGTGATAACGGAGAGTGGTAAAATTCTGCATCTTGCAGATATCCTGTACCATCTGCTCGTATTTCTCTGTATGTGGATCTGCATATTCATCCAGAATTTCCTGCGGACAGTTGGGGCCTTCTCTTTTTTCAATCACCTGACGTGTGATCAGCTCCATCTCAGATTTGGAACGTGAGAAGTTTAAGTATTTGCAGCCGTACATGATCGGCGGGCAGGCAGGACGAACATGAACCTCCTTGGCACCGCTGCGGTACAGAAATTCAGTTGTTTCGCGGAGCTGGGTACCACGTACGATGGAGTCGTCTATGAGAAGAAGTTTTTTATCCTTGATCAGCGCACGTACCGGGATCAGCTTCATTTTTGCAATGAGGTTACGTTGGTTCTGATTGGTCGGCATAAAAGATCTGGGCCAGGTTGGTGTATATTTGATGAAAGGTCTTGCGTAAGGAATGCCGGATTCATTGGCGTATCCAATGGCATGGGCAATGCCGGAATCCGGAACACCGGCTACAATGTCCGGATGCACGGAATCGCCGTCTCTCTTTGCAAGCATGCTTCCACAGCGGTAGCGCATCTCCTCTACATTTACACCTTCATAAGAGGCTGTCGGATATCCGTAGTAAACCCAGAGGAAAGAACAGATCTTCATTTTCTTTCCAGGCTTAACCAGAGTTTTAACTTCGTCTGCTGTTACGAATACGATCTCTCCAGGGCCTAGCTCTTTATAATCTTCGTATCCAAGGTTGATATAGGCATGACTTTCAAAAGAAATACAGTATGACCCTTCTTTGTGGCCAATTTCCACAGGAGTTCGTCCCATCTTGTCACGGGCTGCATAAATTCCGTCTTTTGTCATAAGAAGCAGAGTCATGGAGCCATCGATCAGGCCCTGTACGTACTGGATACCTTCCACAAAATTGTCCTTTTCACAGATTAGTGCAGCGATCAGTTCGGTCACATTGACTGTTCCGTTGGTCATCTCCTGAAAATGTACCTTGGTCGTATTGTACAGCTGCTGCAGAAGTTCATCATAATTATTGATCTTTCCCACAAAAGTGAGGGCAAAGCTGCCGATCCTGGAACTGAACAGAAGGGGCTGGGGCTCATAATCAGAAATACATCCGATTCCCATATTTCCCTTCATGGAACCCACATCTCCGTCAAATTTTGTACGGAAAGGCGTGTTCTCAATGTTGTGGATGGCACGGTCAAATCCACTTTCTCCGTAAACCGCCATACCTCCGCGTCGTGTTCCCAGATGAGAATGGTAATCCACTCCGTAAAAAAGCTCCAGTACACAGTCATCCTTCGATGCTACTCCAAAAAATCCACTCATAATGTGCTCCTCTCTACTACCATAATGCTAACGATTTTTGTTGTCGTTTGTACATCCATAATCGCTATCAGTATAGCATAAGAGAATTGAAAATAAAAACCAATTTGGCGGATATTCCTGCTTTTTCAGAATAAATTATAATGATATTAGCCGGATTTATAGAAGCAGAAAGCATTTTATGCGTGAGGCAAATGTTCCGTCAGTTCCAAAGTGCGATAAACAGATTCAGGTAACCGGCAAAAGTCAGCCATGCCAGATACGGGACCATCAGATATGCAGCATTCCGGGAAAACTCCCCGAATGTGCAGATACAGCAATATACAAGTCCCCACAGAAAAATAAGCCAGAGAAATGCAAAGCCATACCATCCTGCCCCAAAGAAGAAAAACGGCCATAGGAAATTCACAGCAAGCTGGATCCCATATAAAGTAAGAGCCTTATCTCTGGCTCTGCTTTTGGGCCTGGATGCGATCAAGAACGAAGCAATCCCCATCATGATAAAAAGAATCGTCCATACAACCGGGAACAGCCATCCTGGCGGCGATAAGGGAGGCTTATTTAATGTTGCAAATACTTTCATTCCGTTTCTGGTAAAAAAACCGGAAACAGCTCCGGTCGCCAGAGGCACTGCAATGCAGGTGATCAGTTTTCTGGTATCTTTTTTCAAAAATATCCCCCTTTCTGGCCTGAGAAGATCTGCGGACAGCATTCATTTTCTCTGTTTATTATATTTCAGGATGCCGGTTTCTATACAATCATAATCGAGTAGGAGGGAGTGATTAGCTCCCGTCCTCTCACACCACCGTGCGTACCGTT